>RDYZ01000231.1 GCA_004293855.1 Oscillatoriales cyanobacterium
ATTATATAATCAAGAGAAACTGATCGACTTTTTCCTTGACTAATTGAATTAGTTGCAACTAGTCCAGCACGTCCAGATTCTTCAATATGCTCGTGTGCTAAACGAAACCAGTAACTTGCGAAATCGACTTGGGCACGAATATTAGAAAACTTTTTAAAAAGTTTTTCTGCATAATCATCGCCAAGCTCTAAACGAATTCTAGAACCACCTAAAAATGGTGGATTACCAATAATCGCATCCACCTGCGGCCACTCACAAAACAACGCATCCTCACACACCACATTCTGATCCAACGTATCCAACGGCAACGCAGGCTCAACCAAACTCAACCGATCGATCGCCACCTTCCGCGCAATCATCAACGTCACCCGCGCCAACTCCACCGCAAACCGATTCTTATCAATCCCAAAAAACTGTAACGGCGTCACAAAACCCATCTGGATCTGACCCCGTGGCGATCGTCGCTTCAACGCCAGCTTGTCTAACAACAACTGCTCAATCCGCTTTAACTCCTGATACGCCAAATACAGAAAATTTCCCGAACCACACGCCGGATCTAACACCCGATACTCCCGTAACTCCGCCTGCAATTGCTCCAACTCTTGCACCGTATCAGCCGCCTCGATTTTCTCCTCCCAAAACCGCGAAATCGTCGGACGCACAATCTTCATAATATCCGCCTCCGACGTGTAATGAATCCCCTGAGCATGTCGCTCCTGCTTATCAATCGCCGACTCAAAAATATTGCCAAAGATCGCCGGACGAATCTTGCCCCAATCCTCCAACGCCACCACCTCCAACACCTTTAACTCTGAATGCATCAGCTCCAAAGCATCGATCGTGTTAAACAATCCACCATTAAAATAATCCACCCCCCGAAACTCACCAAACATCGTCATACCGGGCTGACTCATTGCCACAAACAACCCCTGCGAAATCACATCAAAAGAACTCCGACCATTCAAACAATCCTGCACACAGCGCACAAAAATACCACCCGGCAACAACCCCCGATCCTCCGCAAACATCGCCAACACACACTGCAACACAAACCGTTGCGCCACCTGTGCCGCCTGATCCAGCGTTAACTTTTGCTGTTTCTGAATCCGATCGCGCAACCCCGGATACAAATCCTGACCCAACCGCCGCGCCGCCTTTTCCGTCACCTCAACCTGATTGTTGCCAAACACCGATCGCTGTTCGATGCGCTCCATGAAACCAAACACCGTCACACGATCGGGCAAATCGACCAACTTCACCAGATCCACAGGCGTATCAATTTGCAGATCAAAGTCATAAATCCAAAACTCATCAAAATTGCACAAAATTACATATTTCGGACGATTGGGTACAGCCCTTAACCAATAATCAAACGCTTGAGAATAATGCTTCGATAAATCCGTCCCACGCTTTTTCATCTCAATTAACACACGCGGTTTCCAAACCAAATCCGCAAAACCCGTTTTGCCCGCCTTACTTCCCTGCTTAATCCGCGTCTCAAACACCGCGCCCGCTTCCATCGCCCCCTCATGACCAAAAGCCCGAAAAAAGCGATCGAGAAACACCTGAGCCTCGCCCTTTTCATCCCCCGTGATGTGCTGCTGACAAAATGTGACAAACAACTGCAAAGATTCTGCGGTAGACATCGTTCGGAAATCCAAACTGAAAGGACAGGGCGACCCTCGATGACATCGATCACGCCGCATTCTGCAACTGAGAAGGGTTAACAGAATAATCGCGGCACGTTTTGTTAAACGTACCGCGATCTATCTTAACGATTTCACCCGATCGCCAAGCCCTAACTTGACAATCATTCATCCTTTTCAGAAAACGGCTAAAGTCCCATGCTCCCTACCCTCTCGCTACACCGCCGGAGCCCAGCAACCGTGATAGCCCATCGGTATCACACCCGGTAAACCCAAACGACACACCGGTTCATCCCCAATCCGATCGGCGTCATAAACCCACACCTCGCTACGATGTAGCTCGGAATCGTACACCACCGTCAGAATCCAACCGCGATCGGGATGATCCGCATCCGGTGCATAGGTCGGCTCGATCGCGTAGCGGTGTGCGCCCAGATCCGCCACCACCATCGTGCCGGTGTCGCGATCAAAACAGGCGATCGTACTCCACAGATCACGGGCAATATCGCACCCCGGACGAAACGCCGACATGTACGTCCGACGGGCATAGCGTCCCACACGATCGGGCGCGACGATCGGAAACTCGCCACAGGTGTCCGCCAGTGGATAGCTCTCGATCATCTGTCCGGTTTGCGGATTGATCCGAAACTCCCACAGCATCCCCGGAGCAGCGGTTTGCGGGTCGAGTAACCCCACCTGTTGGAGGTACTGATTCGTCGAAAAATCGTCGTAGCGCACCATATCCCCAACGATCGCCCCGGAGGCATCAACGTAGCCGTTGCCGAAGTGCCAGCTATAAAATGGGTCGGTTTCCCCTTCGGAGATGATGTTGAGGGTTTGGCGATCGAGCACCAGGATTTTGGTGCCGAGGGCGGGTTTCCACCGTAGGGAATCCCCAAAACAGGCTTGATTGGCAAACAGCGGGAAAATATCGAGGCGAACCGGTGCGATAAAAAAGACAAGATACGACCCCGCCAACAAACAATCATGGATCAGCGGTAAGCCACTCAGGGCGATTTTGGCTTGGTGTTGGATCTGACCCTGACGATCGCTGCGATACACATTGAGATGACTACGTAACCCGTAGGTCACACCAAAGTTAAAAATGTCGCCGGTTTCGGGATCGCGTTTGTAGTGGGCGGCGTAGGGTTGGTTTTCGGCCAGCGCCCCAAAATCCTCTTGGCCGCGTGTTTCGAGGGTAATCGGGTCGAGCACGTAGGGGTGTCCCTGTTCCCAGAGCGCGAGGATGCGATCGGGTAGAGCCAGCACCGAGGTATTGGCCGGATGACGCAGCCGATCGCGGATCGGTTGCGGCTTGATCGAGATCGCCGCCTCGGGGATGGTCATGCCATAGCTGCCCTGAGTCCAGGTATCCATCGCTTCATCCGTCACGTACGCCTTTGTGCGGACAAAGCGATAGGCAGCCTGGGCGGATCGGCCATCAAAGGTGACGCCCAACACCGCCCCGTCTCCATCAAACCAGTGTCCGACCCAGCGATCGCCCCGCTGAAGCCGAGCGGGGCCGTTCCGATACAGCGCACCCCGTAGGCCGGGGGGGAGGCTTCCGGCGATCGGTTTCAGGGGAGTGCGCGAAAATTCTCGGGCAGGGCGGGCGAGGGCTTGACGCCAGGATGGTGCTGTGGGGGGTGTTGGCTGGGCGAGATCCGGGGAGGATTTGGGAATCGCAGCAGCACCGGGAAACAACGAGGAGTCGGGGGAGGTGAAAAAAGCGGCAGTCATGGCGGATTGAGGGGGCGAGAAACAGCGTGTCGCACAACTCAGGCGCCGCCGATGGTTGCGGGTGGGCAAGACACCTGAGATTGGGGCTGAAGTGTATCGATCGGGCGATCGGGAAACTCTGGATCGATGGCAATTCAAACCTGTCTTTGCTTTACCAAGAATCACCGCTGGTATCCGGAGAATGGGGGATGAGTGCGATCGCGTCCACAGCAGCGATCATGCCCCAGATAATCGCTTCGGGAATTACCTTGATCCGGGTGCGTTCCGCCTCACCCAGAGTCCGCCCGTGGTGATCCTGGACGTACTCCTGGATCGCCACCTCGATCGCCAGCGCATCCCCCCCCGTGATCGCAACGATCGCCGTAGGATAGCGTCGTTGCCAATCGGTGATAAAGTCCCACGCGATCGCCCCGATCGCCCGGTGGATACCGGAATCGATCGCCCCGAGGGTATCCCGCGCCCAACGGGTAGCCGGAAAGGGTCGCAGGGCAGCATTGCGATCAAAGCTCGATCGTACGGCGGATAATTGCGCGGTTTGTTGCCCCAGGCTGCGATATTGCAGTCCCATACCGGGCAAGATCGCTCCACCAATGAGCAGACCTTGGGCTGGGGTTTGCTCGCTGGGGTTGGACGGATTAGATGAACTGGATGGATCAGACCGATCGGCTAAATTCGATCGAGCCGACGATCGCGCCTCAACATTTGCAAATCCGGTAAACGTGAGGGCGGTTCCCCCATCGATCGTTAAACAGGGAAACCCCAGGTGTTGACCCACGCCCAACCCCGCCAAGGCCCGATCGATCCCCAGGGTTGGGTAAAGACCGGCCAATGGGATATCCGCTAAACTGAGGATGCGATGGGGATAGGCCGTGCGATCGAGCCAGGTTTGCCAGAGATGAGTTTGGGACGGGACGACCGACGCAATCACGATCGGAGGACGGGATGCTACGACCTCCGGAGATCGGCCCGTGGGGGCTGACGTTGGGTGCGGCTGGAGACGGCTGACCTCGTCCGGGTACGGGTGAACCTCGGTGGCGATCAGAGTGGCCTGGGATGGATCGGCAGCGTGGGTTACGTGGGGCGAATCAGCGGCAGACAACAGCGGTGTGTGTCGGGAGGAAGAGGGGCGGCGATACTGTTGGGATCGGTTCTGTAGATCGCGCCAGATCTTGCCATCAAACTCGGCAGGGGTCAGGTGCGGCGCTTCCCACATGGCACAGATGTGGTGATGTTCAATATAGGCCCAATGCGATCGGGTGTTGCCGATACAGAGGGCAAACCAAACCGGCGGCATCCGATCCGTAGGCGAGTTCAGATTCGTCGCAGGCGATCGCGACGGGTTGGGGGAAGAAAAATCGAGCACAGAACGAGTAAAAATCAGAATAAGGGCATGAAAAATGGAGTCTGAATCAAGCGTTATGACGGATAAATGTCATCGTGCAACAGCCAAATGACGAGTTTCTCTAACTTTCATGCCCGAACTCGGTTACACCCGGAAAAAAACGACGATCCTAGCGAAATATCTTTATCGTATAGACAAGAAACGATCGCGACTCGTCCCTATCCGGCTTGGGGGGGTTACCCGTGGAAATATCGAACGGAGGGCAATCTCCGGGATGCCTGTAATACCCGTCACGTCAAGCGCTCCGATGTCTATGATCAAGGCCAACTGTCCCACCGATTCATCCGATTCATCGTTTTGCCTGGATGGTTGACCTGGGATTAACCTCGTGATCCAATTCTTTTTAATGCTGTTCGTCGATCGCTTCCTAACTTCTCCACCCCTGAGCTTTTCTGACTACACGACACGTGTCTAACCCCATCGATCGTTCTAATCTGATCCCACCCCCCCTCGACTCCCTTGACCTGCAACGGAAGCTGGAGATGGTGGAATTGATTAATGAGATTAATATCAGTATCGCCAACGCTATCAAGCTCGATGATGTCTTGAACGTTGCCTGTAAATCCCTGGGACGGGTTTTGCGCTGCGATCGGGTCTCGATTCTGGTGCGGGATTTTCCCCAGGATGACGCGCTGCTAACCCGTGGTGAATATCTACACGGTCACTATCCGCCTCAGTTGGGTTTAGCGGTTCCGATTGCGAGTAACCCACACCTGCAAATGTTGATGAACCAACCGGAACAGGTTTTAGCGGTGCGAGATTTTCCCAGTTTTCCCGGTTTAAGCGAGGAGATCATCGCGGCGGTCCAGCAGTTACGCATTCAGTCGATGATGGCGGCGGCGACCTCCTACCGGGGTGAGGTGAATGGTGTGGTGGGAGTCCAGCAGTGTGATCAGCAGCGGGACTGGGAAGTGTGGGAGCAGCAGCTTTTAGAGGGGGTGTCCCGTCAGTTGGGGATCGCGATCGGTCAAGCGCAGCTTTACGAAGCGACACGCAATGCGGCTCTCCAAGAATCCCTCATGCGGCGGGTGAGCGATCGCATTCGCTCCAGTTCCGATCTGACTGAAATTCTCCAAACGGCGGTCGATGGGGCGCGAACTCTGATCCAAGCCGATCGCATGGTGATTTATAAGTTTCAGCAGGGTTGGCGAGGTCGGGTCGTGGTGGAGGATGTGGCCTCGCCGTGGTCGTCAGTGCTGGGGGATATCGGCGCGGATGATTGTTTTGCGAGTCAGTACGCCGAGCGGTATCGCAAGGGTCGTATTCGGGCGATCGATGATATCGAGACGGATTCTAAGCTCGATGCCTGTCATGCGAATTTTTTGCGATCGCTTCAGGTGCGATCCAATCTCATTGTGCCGATCACCCTCAATCTTGCGGGTGACATTAATCAGAGTCTGGCACTCCAGGGAACCGCTCAAACCAGCGATCAAGCCGATGAAAACCTGTGGGGATTGCTCATCGCCCATCAGTGCGATCGGGCTCGTCGTTGGCAAAATCGCGAGATCCAGCTTTTAAGCCAGCTTGCGGGTCAGATTGCGATCGCCCTGCGGCAAATGGCACTCGATGCTCAGATCAAATCCCAGGCACGCCGCGAGCGGATGCTACGCCATACGATCGCCCAGATTCGCGGCAGTTTTGACCTGATGGCTATTTTGCAAACCGCCGCCACGTCAATTCGGGAGTTGCTCGGCAGTAGTCGCGTCACGGTCTATCGTTTCCGTAAGGATCTTGATGGGGATGTGGTGGTGGAATCGGTGGCGGATGAGTCCTGGTCGATTCTCGATCGCCAGATTCGTGACAACTGTTTTCGGCAACCCAGCGCAACCCAATATCTCGGCGGGCAAGTTCGCGCCACGGATGACATTTTGAACGCGCCGGGATTGGATGCGTGTCATCGGCAGTTTTTGATTGACCTGGACGTTAAAGCCTACGCGATCGCGCCGATCGTGATTCGACCGCGTCCCCATGCAGATGATCGGGAACTGGAAAGCCTACATCGTGCGGACGAAGCCAACGAAGAGCTGACACTCTGGGGACTGACGATCGTCCACGAATGCGTGAGTACCCGCCAGTGGCATGAGCAGGATTTGTCCTTGCTGCGTCAGGTTGCCGATCAAATGTCGATCGCCATTCAGCAAGCCACCCTCTACGATCGCGCCCGCGCCCGCGCCCAGCGAGAGCAAGCCCTTCGCCGCTCGATCGCCCAAATCCGCAGTTCCTTAGATCTCCCCGCCAGCCTCCAGGCAGCCACCGATAGCGTTCTCAGCGTCCTGGGAGCCGATCGGGTCACCATCTACCAATTTGACGACACCTGGGATGGTCGTGTGGTGGTCGAATCCGTCTCACGTCCGGAATGGTCTGTCCTCAATCGGGACGTTCGCGACAACTGCTTTAAAAATGACTACGCCCAGCTTTATCGAGATGGACGGGTGCGGACGATCGTCGATATTCACTCCGATGGCAACCTCGACGACTGCCACCGTGCCTTTCTCGAGCAATTGCCCACCCGTGCCAGTGCGATCGTCGGCTTAGTGGTCAATGTAGACCGGGATGGCGAACAGGCCAACGATTTTAAACGGGCATGGCTGTGGGGCTTACTGATTGCCCATCAGTGCGATGCGCCACGTTATTGGACCGAGGGTGAGACGGCGATGTTGCGTCAAATTGCCGACCAAATGGCGATCGCGATTCAACAATCGACGCTCTACGATCGTACCCGTATCCAAGCCGAAGAACTTCAGGCCACCCTCAACCAGTTACGCAACACCCAACAACAGCTCCTTCGTAGCGAAAAACTCTCCAGTTTAGGCAAGATGGCCGGTGGGGTTGCCCACGAAATTAACAACGCCAATAACTTCATTTTTGCCAATCTGTACCATGCACGGAGCTACGTCGCGGACTTAATCACGGCCCTAGAGGAGATCGACAGCGAGCAAGCAGAGGCCATCAAAGAGGAGATTGATTTTCCCTACATTCAAACGGATTTTCCCAAGCTCTTCGCCTCGATCGAGTCTGGCAGCGAGCGGATCAAAAAGATTGTTGATGCGCTGCAACAGTTTAACAACACCGATCGCAGTGAGCTGCAAATGGTTCGCATTTCGGAATGTCTCGAAAGCAGCCTCAACGATCGCCGATCGCGCCTAACCCAAATTCGCATCACCAAACTCTTTGAACCCTTACCCTGTTTGGAATGTAACCCCGCTCAGATCGAACGTGCCATTGGTAGCATCCTGGATAATGCGATCGACGCGATTGAGGCCAAGGCTGCGACCCAACCCGCGATCGCAGCCACCGAACCAACCGGTGAAATTATCATCGCCCTCAACGATCACGATGACTGGATTGAACTCAGCATCACCGACAACGGTATTGGCATCCCCGAAAGCGCTCGCCCCCGAATTTTTGATCCATTCTTCACCACCAAAGACGTTGGAGGCGGTACAGGCTTGGGGTTGACCACCGCGTACCAAATTTTGGTCGAAGGCCACGGTGGTCGAATTGACGCGGAAACCAGCCTGGAATACGGCACAACCATCATGGTCTCGTTGCCGGTCTCCCAAACCAAGAACACCGGACGCGCACTCTAAACACGATCGCTCTAGCAACGCTAGGGCGCGTCAACCCTGGAGCCTAGACCTGCGATCGATCAAGCTGAACACCCCACCCCAAAAACCCAAGACGCTAACCCTAGCGGGGTCAGCCCTCGCAAGGTACGGGATGACAGCCCCTAGTGTGGCGACTCAAGATCGTCCTCCTCCGCATCTTCAAGCTCGGCGGCCTGGGCGTTGAGGTAATTAATCAACTCGTAAATCCGCATTTTAGGAATGTAAGGCCAGCCGCCCTCCGCTTCCATCTCCCGCAACAGGGCGTAGAGTTCTTGGCGGCTGTTGGGCAAGCTGGGAATGAAATGGTCATTGAACGTGCTGCGATGCAATTGCTCGATAACCCGCAGCAACGACAGTAACGCCGCTGTGTTGTTGCCACAGCTTGCAATGGCGGCCTCCACACGCTGGGTGATGTCCTGGCAGCGTTCAGACAAGCTCAATTCACGGTGATCAGGTTCCATGGACAATACAAAAACAGTTAATAGGGGTTAGTTTACGCAGTGTAGAAGGATTGCACCGATTTTGACGGGTGGAGGCTGCGGGCTGCCAGCGGACACCACAGACCCGGAAGACCCGCTCAGTGATGTGGGATTTGAGCCGTTTTAAGCCGTATGGCTCGGTTTTGCCGCAGTTTTGCCCTTCAATCTTACTCACAGCGTGACAGCAACCGTGTCACGACAATCTAGCGAGGTATACAGATCCGGAAAAATCCCCTGCCGTACACCTGAGTACGGTTCAATCCCAAAGACGAGTCCGCAGATTTGCCCTTAACATTGGTTGAGTTGGTAATATCTAGTTCGTCGGCACGTTTGCCATACCTCTACGGGTCGTACCCGCTCCGACGCACTGGACACAGACACTATCCGCACGACTCGCGATCGCCCGATCGCCCGCAGCACGACAACCATGGGAAAAGTAGTTGGCATTGACCTCGGAACCACAAACTCGGTCGTCGCCGTGATGGAAGGCGGCAAGCCGATCGCGATTGCCAACGCCGAAGGGATGCGTACGACCCCCTCTGTGGTCGGTTTTAGTAAAGACGGTGAGCGTCTTGTCGGTCAGCTCGCCCGTCGCCAATCCGTGCTGAACCCGCAAAATACGTTCTATGCGGTCAAACGGTTTATGGGACGGAAGTATAGCGAGCTGGATGACGTCTCAAAGCGTGTGCCGTACACCATCCGCCGGGATGAGTATGGCAATGTGAAAGTGGTCTGTCCTCGGATGCGTAAGGATTTCGCGCCGGAGGAGATTTCGGCGATGATTTTACGCAAACTGGCCGATGAAGCCCAGCGCTATCTGGGTGAAGAGGTGACCGGTGCGGTGGTGACGGTTCCGGCCTACTTTAACGATTCCCAGCGGCAGGCGACGCGGGATGCGGGACGCATTGCCGGACTGGATATTAAACGCATCCTCAACGAACCAACGGCGGCGTCCCTGGCCTACGGACTGGATAATCGCGCCAATCAGACGATTCTGGTGGTGGATCTGGGTGGTGGCACGTTTGATGTGTCGGTGTTGGATGTGGGGGATGGGGTGTTTGAGGTGCGATCGACCAGTGGGGATACGCAGCTCGGCGGCAATGATTTTGATAAAAAAATTGTCGATTGGCTCGCCGAAACATTTTTAGCCAAAGAGGGGATTGATTTACGCCGCGATCGCCAGTCGCTCCAACGCCTCAACGAAGCCGCCGAAAAGGCCAAAATTGAACTCAGCGGTGTCGGTGTGACGGATATTAATCTGCCGTTCATCACCGCCACGGAAGATGGCCCAAAGCACATCGAAACCCGCCTCACGCGCGGCGAACTCGAATCGATGTGTGAAGATCTCGTGCGTCGTCTGCGGATTCCGATTAAGCAAGCGGTACTTGATGCCGAGTTGCACCCCCGCGATATTGATGAGGTTGTCCTTGTTGGTGGTTCGACCCGGATGCCGATGGTGCAAAACCTGGTCAACACCCTGATTCGTAAAGAGCCGAGCCAAAATGTCAACCCGGATGAAGTGGTGGCTATTGGAGCTGCGATCCAGGCGGGAATTTTGGAAGGGGACGTGTCGGATGTGCTGCTGCTCGATGTGACACCGCTATCGGTGGGTCTTGAGACGATCGGTGGTGTGATGAAAAAACTGATCCCGCGTAATACAACGATTCCGGTGCGGCGATCGGATATTTTCTCCACCTCAGAAAATAATCAAAGCCAGGTCGAAATTCACGTCGTCCAAGGCGAGCGAGAAATGGCCGCCGATAACAAGTCCCTCGGTCGATTTACCCTTGCAGGTATTCCGCCCGCGCCGCGTGGCATTCCCCAGGTGCAGGTGTCGTTTGATGTGGATGCAAACGGCATTTTACAGGTCAGTGCGTTGGATCGATCCACCGGTCGTGAGCAAAGTGTCACGATTCAAGGTGCATCGACCCTGACGGAGCGGGAAATTGGGCAGGCCATCCAGCAAGCTGAGGAGTTCGCTGAAACCGATCGCCTGCGTCGCGAAAAGATCGATCGGCGCAACCGTGCCGAAGCCCTCGCTACCCGCGCCGAACGTGAGTTGCGATCGGTCGCCCTCGACTTCGGCTTGCAGTTCGCCCAGGGACAGCGTCGCCGCATTGATATCCTCATCCAAGAGCTGCGCGACAGCCTCAGCCGTAATGACGAGCGCGGCATTGACCTCAACTCTGCCAGTCTTCAGGATGCGATGTATGAGCTGAATCGTGAAGTCTCCGAAGGAGGGAGAAGGCATTCTCAACACCATTCGCCGCACCTTTGCCGGTGATGATGATCCCAATTTTGGCTTTGAAGAGCGATCGCCCCGTTTGGGTCGTCCCAGTTTCAACGAAAGCCCCTACGACGATCGAGCCTACGATCGCCCCGTTCGTCCCGGTCGCCGTCCCAGCGATCGCAGCGATCGACCCGGCGGACGTCCCCCCTCCCGTGTACCTCGCACCAATGCCTACGATGAGGACTGGGGCGATGACGATGATTGGGGCTAGGGAAGCGAAACCCAAGCTGATCTCTGTGAAGTTTGCTGCTATGAATTCAGACTTTTGAGGTTTTAGAAACCTCTGAGGTCTGGAGTTTTTCCTTTTCTATATTCACGGCTCGCTGACAGAACGTGCCCTAAACGGCCTATGGCTGGCTTCATACTAATGTGGTTAGAGCTATTTCCCAAAATTTTACGTAAACCTTACATTCAGGCTATTTAACTTTAGGAAAAATCATGTCATCTTAATTCTTGACTTTATTCAAGCTTTCCCTGGGCGAGATTAACTAGTGAGTATTTCTACCCCCCCCCTCGTTACGGTTCGTAATCTCGTTGTATTTGATACACAGGTTCCCGACTGGAAGCAACTGCGCGATGGGTTGACCGCCGGAACCGAAGCGCTGATCCTTGACCCGAATCGCGATGGCGTTGAGCAAATCAGCGAAGCCTTGGCGGGCTACCAGGACTTGGCTTCGGTTCATATCATTTCCCACGGCGAACCGAATCGGGTCTTTTTGGGCAACTCGGCGCTGGATGTGGTCAGTGCAGCGACGACCTATAGCAAGGCTCTAGAGGGTTGGCAAAATTCCCTTGCGCCGGGGGCGGATTTGCTGCTGTATGGCTGCAATGTGGGGGCGGGGTCTTCGGCGAGTTTGCCGCAGGTGTTGGCGCATCTGACGGGGGCAGATGTGGCGGTCAGCAAAGACCTAACCGGTGCGGCGAGTCTGGGGGGCAACTGGGACTTGGAAGTGACCACAGGGCAGATTGAAGCGCTGCCCGCCCTCAGCGAAATTGTCCGCGCCGAGTATGCCCATGTCCTAAATATTTTCAACGGGCCAAGCAGCGCTCCTGACGCTGTTGGGCCAACCGACAACAATAATGATTTTACAAATAAATCTTCTGAAGTTTCCGACAATATATCACCAGGAGCAACCCTAAACCCGTCATCAGTCACCTTTACTAACGCCGTTAAAAACACAGGTTCTTCCTCAGCAAATATATCCTTATTACCCACCCTCCCAAGTAACTTAACTGATTTACCTAGCGATACATACGTAACAATCTCTGTTAATAGTGCAACATCTGCAACTTACAAGTACACTGGCACAGCCTTTAACTATACAAATAGCAGTGGTTTTGTCGGTGGTAACCCAATAGGTCCAACTAATCCTCTTCAGATTAGTGGATTAGCCTCAAATGCGACTGCGAACTATACAGTCAGTATTGATCTACCCGCCGGTACATCCCTTTCAACTGATCCCAATATTGAACGCGGCTTCCCCGTGACAATCACAGCATTTATTGATTCCAATTTTAATGGTGTAGTAGATGTATCAGATTCAGTAAAGAATAATACGATTAATCGTTTATACACTGGTTTCCTGCAACAGGTAAAACAATCGCGGATTTTGCAGGGAACCGGGCCAGCCGTTCAAGGAACCGATGGTACGCTCTCAACAAACCCCAAACAACCTGCACCAGGCAATATTATTGAGTATGTTGTGAAGTATGAAAATATTTCTGAAGTTCAATCTGGGACTGGTAATAATGTCAGCTTGAGTGCTGATACCGTCGTAATTACCGAAGACGGAATTCTCAATAAATGGGCAACTGACGAGGATGTTGATACCGTAATTGATACCAGTCATGTGCTTGGTTCAGCACAGGGAACAGGAACAATTCAGTATTTTAGTGGCGCTCTTGGCACTAATCTTTTGGGGGCTGAACAGAGTGGTACGACAGCCGATAATGATGTTACTAAATATACGAACACTCTAGCTGGAACGGTTGCTCCGGGTACGTCAGGAACATTTACATTCCAGCGAAAAGTTAATCAGATGACGGCTGGTCAGGAGATTAGTAATACTGCGAATGCAACTTACAAAGATCCAAATAGTTCAAGCGTATTGATCAATAGTACTTCTAATCTGGTTAGTGCAAGTGTTGGCATTAGTTTGCCCACAATAACGATCACTGCTCAAGATGCTAACGCCGCTGAATCAGGTACAGATTCAGGTACGTTCCGTATTACTCGTACAGGTAGCACCAGCAACGCTTTAACAGTCAATTACACCGTCAGTGGCACAGCCACAAATGGTACAGATTACACACCTAGCTTGGGCGGTACAGCGACGATCACCGCCGGACAATCCTTTTTCGATGTTACTATCACACCAGATGATGATTCAGTGGTTGAAGGGAGTGAAAACGCTACGCTGACGTTAGCAACTGATGCAAACTATAGTTTGGGTACAACAATTGAGGCTACAGTAGCGATCACTGATAATGATGTCACACCAACACCAGTACCAACCCCGACTCCAACACCAGTACCAACCCCGACTCCAACACCAACGCCAACACCAACGCCAACCCCAGAACCAACACCAACACCAACACCCTCCCCAGGCCCCGACTTCACCGGCTTGATCAACAAAATCCTAACCGGCCAAAATCCCACCCCCAACACCTCCGGCTCCACCAGCGCCGAAAATCCCACCCCCAACACCTCCGAGATCACACCGGGCAACGACACCGTTATCCGTAACGCCACCGACACGATCGACGACATCATCGCCGCCCTCAGCGGAGACGACATCATCAGCACCAGCGGCGGCAACGATCAAGTCAACGGCGGCGCAGGCAACGACGCGATCGACCTCGGAACCGGCAACGACATCGGCTTCGGTGGCAAAAGCGACGACACCATCAACGGCGGTGCAGACAACGACGTGATCGTCGGAAACCTCGGCAACGACAAGCTCAACGGTGACGACGGCGACGACAGCATCTTCGGTGGTCAGCAAAACGACACGATCGACGGCGGCAACGGCAACGACGTGATCGCCGCAGGAAAAGACAACGACCTCGTTAACGGCAACATCGGGAACGACCGAATCTTCGGCAACCTCGGCAACGACAACCTCAGCGGTGATGACGGCAACGATTCGCTCTTCGGCGGTCAGGATGACGACGTGATTACCGGCGGCACAGGCGATGATTTGCTATCCGGCGATCGGGGTAACGACACCCTGACCGGTGGCGACGGTGGCGACACCTTCCAATTCCGCAC
>RDYZ01000232.1 GCA_004293855.1 Oscillatoriales cyanobacterium
TAGGTTCCCGAATCGGTTCCAGGGCCGTAGAGCGCCAACGGTGCATCCGGATAATCGGGGTTGATTTGGTTCCAGTTGTTGATGGAGCCTTCAGCACCCACGTCCCACATTTTTTTCAGATCATCGGGCTTCAGGCAAGCTGCCCAGTCATTCTCTTTGTTAACCACGACAGACAAACCGTCGTAGGCCACCGGAACTTCGACGTATTCGATACCATTCTGTTCACACAACTCCATCTCTTCTGCTTTGATGGGACGTGAAGCGTTGGCAATATCGGTTTCACCAGCACAGAATTTTTTGAAGCCACCACCCGTTCCAGAAACACCCACGGTAACGCGAGTGCCTGCATTCGCTGCCATGAATTCCTCGGCCATGGCTTCAGAAATCGGGAAAACGGTGCTAGAACCGTCAATTAGGACGTCACCGCCCTCGGCGGGCGCTTCGGTGGGCGCTTCGGCGGCTGGTTCTTCGGTGGTTCCAGTTTCTCCTGTGGCACCGGTCGGTTCGTCTGTGGGGGCTTCACCGCCGCCGCAAGCTGCTAAGGTCAGAGCAAGTACGCCAGCTAAGACGCTGGTGGATTGGCGCTTGATAAGCAGTTCGAGTTTCATAGTGTCCCGTAAGTCTCGTGAGGGTGAAAGGCGTATTGCGATCGGAGCGAAGATTTCGCATGGTGGGTTTCTGCGGGTGACGATCGTCCCGAACCGCAGAAATGCATCCTTAGTATTCCAACGTTCTTGATTTGTAACGTTAAGTTGCGGTTAACATCTCATTAAGTTTGCCGGGAAATTAGAGAGCTTAATCTTGTGTTAATCCGGTGTGAAGATCTTAAAAATTCACGCTGTTTCGTGGATTAGATGGAGTCGATCTCCCCGGTTTTCGGTGAGCAGTTGAGGGCGACGATCGCTGTGGTGCGAATGATCCCCGCGAGTTTTGTTGTCTATGAGACGGATTAATCGGTCAAATTCTGGCTAGGCGATCGCTGGGATCGGTTGACTGAGCATTGGGTAGGATGGGTGGATTAGGATGGGTGAGGTGTCGCGGGATCTCTAACGCGGGATCTCTAGCACGGGCCATACGGGTGGAACCATAGGTTAAGGGTCAGACTCATGCAGCAGGGAAGCGATCGCCACTCACGTCGAGGCATTCAGGGGTGGATCGGGCAGGTGCGGGCGGCGATCGCCGCGTTGCCAAAGATTCAGCCGGAGGAGTCGATCGGGCTGCGGGTTGCGGTGCAAGCGATGGTGACGATCGGGATTATTGCGACGGATGTGGCGGCCGAAACCACGATGAGTTTCTGGGCGGTTCCCCTCAGTTTGTTTGGGGCATGGTGGAGTTGGGGCCAGCGATCGAAGCGCAATATGCCGGTGAAGTTCTTGCTCGCACTGGGGATGATCGGAGCGCTGGGGCTGTTCTTCAATAATTTGATGACGTCGCTTAATGATACGCGGCTGACGTTGGCGGAATTGCTGATCCAAGTGCAGGTGCTGCATAGTTTCGATTTGCCTCGCCGCAAAGATTTGGGCTACTCGATGACGATCGGCCTCATCTTGATGGGGGTCGCCGCAACCTTGAGCCAAACGATGGCATTCGCGCCATTGCTGTTGCTCTTTTTGGTATTTACGCTGCCGTCTTTGCTCTACGACTACCGATCGCGCTTGGGACTACCGGCGGAGAGAATCTTGGATCAACCCTCCCGCACCGGCCACCCCCGCCCTGCTAGCTTGCCCTGGCGTACGTTAGCGGGTTTGCTGGCGGCAACCCTGGCGATCGGGATGATCATCTTTATCCTGATGCCACGCTTGCCGGGATATCAAATCCGATCATTTCCGGTGAGTGCGGATATTCCGTTTCAGGGCGAGTTTGACGGACGCAATTTGGTGAGCCCTGGAATCACCCGTGAGGATGGGACTGATCCCACGGGGAGTGGCGGAATGCCGACCGAAGGCCCCGGCCAGGTTGATGAGGAAAATTACTATGGTTTTAGCGATCGCATCAATCAAAACCTACGGGGAACCATGCAGCCCCAAGTGGTGATGCGGGTGCGATCGCAAGCGCCGGGATTTTGGCGAGTCATGGCGTTTGATCACTACACGGGGCAGGGCTGGGAGGTTTCCGATCGCGATGAAACCCAGAAATATGAGCGATCGAACTGGAGCTATCGCTTTTCACTCCCGCCGGTTTATAGCGAAAGTGGTCAAAAGGAGATTATTCAAACCTATACCCTGGTGAAGGATTTACCGGGAATCATTCCTACGCTCGATCGGGCCGCCTATCTCTACTTTCCGACCCAAGAGGTGGCACTCGATCGAGAGGATGCCATCCGATCGCCGGTAATTTTGGCCGAAGGCTTAACCTACAGTGTGATTTCCTTTGCCCGCTACCGCGATCGCACCCTGTTGGGACAGGCCGGAACCGAATATAAAGACCGCATTCGCGATCGTTACCTGGATATTCCCGACACCCTCCGCGATCGTCTGCGCCAGTACACCGAAGCCGTCCTAGCCAAATCCGCCAAACCGATCACCTCACCCTACGAACAGGCACTCTATCTCGCCCAACACCTAAAACAAACCTTCGTCATCCCTGAAAATCCCCTCGATTTGCCCTTCCTGGCAGAGGGTGACGATCTCGTCGAACAATTCCTCTTTCTCTGCGAAAACTCACCCAATCCCCGCTGTCAATCCGGCGGCTACCCTGACCACTTTTCCACCGTGCTGACGATGATGCTGCGATCGATTGGCATCCCGTCACGGCTGGTGGTTGGGTTCGGTGCTGGCGAATTTAATCCGTTTACTGGACTCTACGAAGTCAAAAACACCGACGCCTACGCCATGACCGAGGTGTATTTCCCCAAACACGGTTGGTTTGCCTTTGATCCGATTCCCGGTCATGAAATCATTCCCCCCTCACCCGTGGACTACGAGGCCTTTGGGGTGGTGCGTAAACTGTGGTCGTGGGTCGCGGGCTGGTTGCCTTCGCCCCTAACCGGTGTCTTGCAGGGGGTATTTAATGGGATTGGACGGCTACTGGGCTGGGTGTTACAGCAGTTCGGCCAAGGTTGGGGCGGTCTGTTAATTGGCCTTGCGGCCCTGACCGGCGGTGGTTTCCTCGGCTGGCTGGGTTGGTATGGTGCAATGCGGTGGCGCTACCAGCGGCGACTGGCCGGTTTATCCGATGCCGAACGGCTCTACCAGCAGATCCTAGACTGGTCAGCGGATCAGGGTTTACCCAAACGTGCGGCCCAGACCCCTTTGGAATATCTAGACGTGGTGCGCGAACGGTATCCGGCGGAGGTGGCGACGGCGATCGAACAGGCGATCGGGCTGTATCTACGCTGGCATTATGGCGGTGAGCGCGTTTCGGTCACAGCAGCGGCAGCGGAGTTTGCCCAAGCCAAACAAACCTGGCGCAAGCAGCAGCGACGCCACATGCGCCAAAGGTAGCCCAGTGTTGGGGTACTGGGGCAATGGGGGGGAGGAGGGTAACGGCTTAAGTTGTCGTCGATCGCGTCACCCAGCGCAGCAGCCAGAGCGAAAACGTCAACGCAACAAAGTGGGCAAATAGAGTGTGGGTATTACCCAGAACCACGAAAATATCGAGCGGCTGAATGAGCTGATTAATCGCCGCTGGTGAAAAGGCGACCCCCTCTGATCGCAATGCCTTCGCAAGCAACACCCCCGTAATGGTTTCCGCTGCGAGCAAGTTAAACAGCATCCCGACTAGATTAACAATGACCCCAAGCTCGATCGTTTTCAGCGTTTCGGCTTTACTGGGGCGATCTTCGCTGTTGCCACCCAAAACACGGGAAAGCTGGGTGTAACGGGAGGCCCAATAAATGCTGATGCTCAGACAGACCAAACCCGTCAGCGCAAAGAAAATCCCTGGCCCGCGACCGGGGTTAATTTCCGCCGGGGCAGAACTATTGGACGAGGCGATCGGAATGCAGAAAATAAAAATTAGCCCCGCAACGACGCCTAAAACAACCTGCGTCCAAAAGCTAATTCGTCCCGCACGCCGTAGGGCGGGAATGACACGTTCAACAGAGGGCGGTAGGTAGTTCATGAAAGTCGATTGCGATAACAGCGAAGCAGGTATAGCAACAGTGGAACGATGGACGATGATCCTAGCGCAAGGTTTACGACGATCGCCTGATATCGATGGACGTTATTACTGCCCGAATGATGATGGATTCTCACGAATCGCTAAATCTCTGGCGGGGGAATGGTTGGATCGATCGCTGGATTGCGATTGAACTCCGATCGGCGTAACCGTGCCTGGATATTCTCCTGAAGCGGTCGATCGTCCTGGAGTTCCGCACGACGTAACCGAAGTTGAATGTCCTCTAGCAGCTTTCGATTCACCGATAACAGTTCCGCCACCAAGCCTAAAATCCAAAGTTGCACCCCCATCGTCAATAAAATAGCCGTCAAAATCAGACTCGGAATACGGGTGCGCTCTGTTCCCAGCCAGAAAAAATAGAGCCAGCGCGTCCCCAGAGCCACCCCACAGGTAAAGGGGATGCTACCGAGGAGCGAAAAGACCCGCAGCGGTCGATAGGTCAGAAAAATTCGCAGAATCGTCAAGATCGATCGCTGGACGTAGGCCGGGATGCTCTTCACAAGGCGCGACGGTCTCAGATCACGATTGGTCCGAATCGGAACCGAGGCGATCGCAATATTTTTCTGACCGGCTTGGATAATGGTTTCTAGCGTGTAGGTGTACTCGTTAAACACATTGAGCTGCATCGCGGCATTGCGGCTCAAGGCGCGAAACCCGCTGGGCGCATCGGCCACCGTCGTATTACTGGCAAGGCGGACAACCCAACTGCCAAACATTTGGAGCAGCTTCTTAATCGGCGAAAAGTGCTGAGTTTGGGCGATCGGGCGAGCACCGATCGTGATTTCCGCTTGACCGGCCAGGATCGGCGCAATTAACTTCGGAATATCTGCCGCACAGTACTGATTGTCCGCATCGGTATTGACGATGATGTCCGCCCCTGCCTGCAAACTCGCCTCAATGCCGGTCATGAACGCCTTGGCCAAGCCTTGATTATCGGGATGGCGCACAATGCGATCGACACCGCAGGCTCGCGCCACCGCAACGGTGTCATCTCGACTGCCATCATCAATTACCAACCACTCCACCACATCAATACCTGGCAGCTCGCGTGGCAGTTCGGCCAAGGCAAGCCCAAGGGTTTTGGCTTCGTTGTAACACGGGATTTGAATGACAAGCTTGGTCATAACGGGAAAACCAAAATCAAGCGCGATCGACCATCCAGCGACACCCTCAAGGTTATTGAGAGTTATTGAGGCAAAGGGGTAACCACGGTGTAGCCCGCAGCGACGATGGTCTGCTCAATTTCAATCCGAGCCCGACTGGTGGAAACCGTAACCTGTTTCGTGTCCGTGTTGGCCTGCACTTCGGCGCTACCGTCAAAGCTCTGAATGGCACGTGTGATGGATTTAACGCAGGAGGAGCAGGCCATATCCGGGACGACAAATTCTAAGTACATCGTTGGCACAGGGGGGTAAGGAATGGGGGCTGAGCAGTGGTGGCGGCACACGAGGGGATCGCCGCGTACTTGGGACTGTCATCAATTAAGTTTCTAGCACTTATTCCCGGAGGACTGACGCAGATCTCGAAGGTCGAACGGAAATCCTGTGGCTTGAGTCAAACGGTGACGCTGAGACCTCCCAGGTCTTGAGCCGTTTGGGTCAGTCCTGGTTGCTGGGGTGAGTGTCCCGAGTTGATGACGGGGGCGGGTGTTGACCAGCTTGCCCGATCGAAGCTTGAGGATTAATTAGACAATTTAGATGACACGCCTTAGGCCAGGACGGCTAGGGCTCCAGCAAACATGGCGAGACCGTCTTCGCTACCTAAAAGGCGATCGGAGGCACGCTCAGGGTGGGGCATCATACCCACCACGTTGCCACGGGCATTGCAAATCCCGGCGATATTATCGAGGGAACCGTTTGGATTACTGTCTGGCGTCACCACACCGCTGGGGTCGCAGTAACGAAATACCACTTGATTGTTGGCTTCAATTTGCTGGAGTTGCTCCGCATCGGCGAAGTAGCGCCCCTCACCATGGGCGATCGGCACGGAGATCACACCATCTGCTGTGGCATAACCCTGGGTCCAAAATAAATCCCGCCGTTCGATCGTCAGCGACACCGTTTCACAAATAAAGTGCAAATCTCGATTTCGGATCAAAGCGCCCGGTAACAAGCCCACCTCCGTGAGGATTTGGAAGCCGTTACAAATCCCAAGCACCGGTTTGCCTTGATTGGCGTGGTCAATGACCGATCGCATAACGGGCGAAAACTGGGCGATCGCACCGCAGCGTAAATAGTCGCCGTAGCTAAAGCCACCCGGAATCACAATCACGTCTAGATCGTGAATATCCGTTTCGCGATGCCAGACCATCCGTGTCTCGCAGCCGAGGCGATCGCGGGTGACGTAGGCCACATCGCGGGAGCAGTTCGACCCCGGAAACACGATCACACCAAATTTCAAGCCACTCATGCGCTCACCGCCTCCGAGGTGTTGGGGTTGACCACATGGAGATCAAAGCGATAATTCTCGATCGTGGTATTCGCCAGCAGCCGATCACACATCGCATCAATCTGTTGCGACGCGCTGGCCTCATCGTCCGCTTCGATCGTCAGTTCGATATACTTACCGATTCGCAGGCGATCGACACCCGTAAAACCGAGCTGAGTGAGACCAGACTGTACAGCAGTGCCCGCCGGGTCTAAGACCGACGGACGCAGGGTTACGTAAACTTGGGCTTGGTAGGTTTGAGTCACGGTGTAGATTCGTGAGATGCTGAATGGTGAGTTGGGTTGACGACCACTGGGTTGACGATCGCAGCGACCGTCCGGCGGACGAGTGCGCGGTCAAGGAGAAAAGCGATGTGATGGCCGACCGACGTGTTTCGATCGGGCAGGCAATGCACCCCGACTTTAACCACGTTACCCTAAACAGCCCACCCCACTACGCAATTTATCCCTGAGATTAGCCCGGAAACACTCCGGATAATTGTCGGTGTCGGTGCATGGTTGCACCTTGGTAGATTTTGATAGTGTACGGACGTGGTCATTGCTTTAGATCATTTAAATCGTCACAGTTGTTGCTTTTTTGTCTCTAGATCGACCTCAATATCCGATTCCCGTGAAATCCAAGCGCCCTCGCAGTCACGATCGCATCTTGGGGTTGCTCAACACGCAGCCTCAAGCTCTCTCGGCTCAAGAAATTTTCATTGAACTGCGGCAACGTAACCAGTCCCTCGGTCTCGCCACCATTTACCGAGCCCTGGACGCCCTGAAGTTAGCAGGACTGCTGCAAGTCCGCACCCAGGCCAACGGGGAAGCACTGTACAGTTCCGCACACCAAGACCGTCACCACCTGACCTGTCTACAGTGCGGCGATTCGATCGCCCTCGATCGCTGCCCCATTCATGACCTAGAACAACAGCTCCAACACACCCACCAATTCAAAATCTACTATCACACCCTCGAATTCTTCGGGCTTTGCGACCAGTGCGCGATCGCAGAACCAAACCTCAAGCCGAAGATCGATCCAAACCCACTGCACCCCTCCTGATCGCAATTCTCTACCGAAGTCATCCGGCTCGTGTCATTCGCGCTAGAAACTTAAGGTAGGATAGCTATCATGTATGAGGTCTGCGCCCACGCGAGACCACTGACCATAGCCCAATCCGGCGAGCGAGCCCGAAACCTGGAGACGACATGAGTCGGGGAAAACGTAAAAAGTTACGCTTACTGGTAGTTGACGACGAAACAGATAACCTCGATCTGTTATTCCGAACGTTCCGTCGTGACTTTCAAGTTTACAAAGCCGAGAGCGCGAGCGAAGCGTTAAGTTTGCTCGATGAAAACGGTGAAATGGCGTTGATCATTTCTGATCAGCGGATGCCTGAGATGAACGGAACCGAGTTTCTCAGCAAAACGGTCGATCGATTTCCCGACACGATCCGCATTTTGCTGACCGGTTACACGGACGTCGAGGATCTGGTGGATGCGATCAACACCGGTCAAGTTTTTAAATACATCACGAAACCCTGGAATCCTGATGAGCTGAAAGGTGTCGTCCAGCAAGCTTCGGAAACCTACAAAGTTCTCAAGCAGCGCACCAACGAGCTCAACCGTACCCTACGGCGTGAGTCGCTCCAAAATGGCATCATGAGTGTCATTCGTGAGTCGCTTGACTACGAAGGAATGCTGGTCAAAATTGTCGAGACGATCGGCAGTTGCCTCGAAGCGACAGCGGGCAAACTTTATCCCGTCGAAAATGGCCGCCTACGTAGTGCGGGCTCATTTTCCTATTCCGCGAATGAGAGCGATATTCCTGAGGTCGTTCTAGGCGATGAAGCGCTGGTCCAGTCTGTGCTGGAAACGGTGCAAAGTCAGGTGATTACGGAAGAAGATTCCAGCCTGATGCGTGTGGCGATTCCGCTGGCCTACCAAAAGGATTTGCTCGCCATTTTGATTCTGGATCGTGTCAATAGCGAATCGCCTTGGCAAACCGCAGACATTGAACTCATGCAACTGGTGGCGGAACAATCGGCCCTCGCCCTTTCCCAGGCAAGGCTTTACCAGCGAACCCAAGAGCAAGCCGAAAAAATGCTGGCCGAGCTGGAGGTTGCGAGGCAAATCCAGTCCAATTTGCTGCGTCAAGTTTTTCCAGAATCAGACTCAGAGCGGGTTCAAGCCTGCTGCTATCCTGCCCGTGGTGTTGGGGGCGACTTCTTCGAGGTGTTTGCCCATTCCCAAGGGGATCTGTGGTTAGCCCTGGGTGATGTGTCCGGTAAAGGCGTCCCGGCGGCGTTATTCATGGCTAGTGCCATGTCGGTGCTGCGACGGGAACTGTCGATCGACAATCCTCCCGATCCGAATATTGTCCTGCAAAACCTCAATCGCAGTATGTCGGACGACCTGATCGAAAATAACTGTTTCATCACGATGGTCGTCGCACGCTATACCCCAGCGACACGAGAGCTGGTCTATGCCAATGCAGGCCACATTTATCCCCTGGTTTGGTCCCATCAAACCCTAGTCAATGGAGGTGATGGCAACCCTCGATTCCTCAAAACTCGCGGGATTCCAGTGGGCATTTTGCCCGAGTGGAATGCGAAATGTGATTCCGTTGCGCTGACCAGCGGCGATGTGTTTCTACTGACCAGTGATGGCATTACGGAAGCAACGGTTACGTCGCTGGATGTGGATGGTCAAGAGCAAACCATCATGCTTCAACAGGAGGGGTTATGGGCACTGCTCCAATCTGAGGCGTATCCCTTTAGCCTAACTCGCCTACTCGATCGCGTGCGGGGCGACAGCACCGAACAAGATGATGACCAAACCATTCTTTCCCTGGAGGTGCTGTAGATGAAAACGGAACTGCAAATTCCCAGCGACTTGAAGTTTCTCAACATTGTTGAGCACTGGCTCCTCGGTTGTCTTGAGATTGGGGTGGGTGAAAGCATCGACTGGGCACGTCAATCGAATCGTTTACGCTTGGTCTTGGCAGAGGCGTTTTCTAATGTGGTGCGCCATGCCCATCGTGAGCAACCGCAGATTCTGATTTTGCTAAAAATGGAACTGCAAAATACAGATGTCAGCATTGAGGTTTGGGATCGAGGGACGGGTTACGATCTGGAGGGTTATATGGCTCCTACTCCGGAAGCGATGCAGGAAGGGGGCTACGGTTGGTTAATCATCAATCGCTTGATGGATCGGGTTGAGTATTCGCTCAAAATTGATGATGAGGGACGCAATTGTTTGCGGCTTGAGGCCAATTTAGCGGAGAAAGCGGCACAGGCGGCCAAGTCAGCCTAGGGGGAGAGCCATGTCGGGTCATTCCGATCGCCCAGGGCTCGATCGCGATCACGTCTTGGCCTATGCCCAAGAGCTTGGGTTTCACCGTGCGGGGATTGCTAAACCGGAGGATCTTGATGATCGGGCGCAGATAGCACTGCAACGGTGGCTGGATCTGGGCTATCAGGCGGATATGGCCTGGATGGCAGATCCGAGACGGGCGGATGTACAGCAGGTGTTGCCTGAAGTGCGATCGATTATCAGTGTGGCGCTGAACTATTACACCGATCATGCCCATAGCGATGATCCGGCGATCGGCAAAATTTCGCGCTATGGCTGGGGACGGGACTACCATCGCGTCCTTCACAAGAAGCTAAAAGCCTTGGCACACTGGCTCCAGGAACAGGGCGCGATCGCCCGATACTACGCCGATACAGGCCCGCTATCGGATAAAAGTTGGGCACAGCAGGCCGGGATTGGTTGGATTGCGAAAAATGGCAACCTGATTTCCCGTGAGTTTGGCTCCTGGGTGTTTTTGGGTGAAATTTTAACCGACTTGGATTTAGAGGCCGATCAACCGCACACAGCACACTGTGGAACCTGTACGCGCTGCCTCGATGCTTGCCCGACCGGGGCGATCGTCTCACCTGCCGTTGTTGACGCCAATCGTTGCATTGCCTATCACACGATCGAGAATCGTGCGGCGACCCTGCCGGAGGCGATCGCCACCAAGCTGGATGGCTGGGTTGCAGGCTGTGATATTTGTCAGGATGTTTGTCCGTGGAATCAGCGCTTTGCTCAGGCAACGGATGTGGCAGAGTTTCAGCCCTATCCTGACAATATCGCCCCGAAATTACGTGACTTGGCGGCACTGGATGAAACGGAGTGGAATCGCCGCTTTCCAGCATCAGCCCTGCGACGCATTAAGCCATCAATGTGGCGACGTAATGCCCGCGCTGCGATCGCAGCACGGGGCGGCGACCTAGAGGATTAATCCATCGCAAAACCACAAAAAAGCCTCGATCAACTTGTATGATCGAGGCTTTTTTAACTGTGAGAAAAACAACCCAACGGATCGAATTCTCAGGCACGCAAGACCCCAGAAGTTAGCTTCACCCAGTGCAAAACGACTGACGGAACTAACCCGAACATCTTAGAGCGCGTTACCACGGGGAAGAACTTCCTCGGGGAACTCAAAGTTTTCGTGCGGTTGGTCAACCGGAGCCATCCAAGCACGGATACCTTCGTT
>RDYZ01000311.1 GCA_004293855.1 Oscillatoriales cyanobacterium
GGATTTTAGTGGCTACGGTCATAACTTGTTTCTCCTTTTTTTGTTTATATCACAGCTTGTCTAGTTTTGCCAATTGTTTCTCGGCAAAGTTGCGGACTTGTTCATCTGGATCGTTGGCAAATCGATCGCGCAGTATGTCTAATGTTTTTGGGCGATCGGGATATTGCTTGAGCGCGATTTTAAGTGCTGTTTCTCGGGGGTTGTCTTCCCATTCATACTCACGTTCAAAAGGATCGTTGATAGCAATATCACACAATAATTCAAATGTTTCCGGGTCATTTTTCCACTCCCGTGCTAATTCTTGGACTGCTTCACTTCGCACAGCCGAATTATCGTCAGATTGAGCCAGTTGTTTGAGCCAAGGTAAGGTTTCCGGGTCATCTTTCCACCCCCGTGCTAATTCTTGGACTGCTGCACCTCGCACAGCCGAATTATCGTCAGATTGAGCCAGTTGTTTGAGCCAAGGTAAGGTTTCGGGGTCATCTTTCCACCCCCGTGCTAATTCTTGGACTGCTGCACTTCGCACATCCGAATTATCGTCAGATTGAGCGCGTTGTTTGAGGAAAGGTAAAGTTTTGGGGTCATCTTTCCACCCCCGTGCTAATTCTTGAACTGCTGCACTTCGCACATCCGAATTATCGTCAGATTGAGCGCGTTGTTTGAGCCAAGGTAAGGTTTTCGGGTTATTTTTCCAAGCAAAGGCAATCGCACTTACTGCTGTAGTGCGAATTTCCTTAACTAGATTTGCATCTTCTTCATAAGGTTCATAATAGTAATTTAAATCGTACTTCGTTAACTCTTTTAAGTGTTTAAGTAATTGACTGTCAACGGCAGCAATCTCCTTTCTATCCCTCACCTCATCCAAACACTTCGCCGCCAAAAATAGGTTCGTAAACTTTTGAGCTTCCCCATCTTGCTCAATCAAAAATTGAATCAATTCCCCTGTAAGCTTACCAGCAATCAATCCCGCAATCAAACACAAAACTTCCTGCCAAGATTCATCATCCCAGTGCGGGCCGAAAACTTCTGCTTTTAACTCATCCAGAGAGAGTTCTAAAGCCTGAACCCGATTCACCACTTGCGATGCACAGAAATATTCCAAAAAAGTCCGGTGTATAAATCCGTAACTATCCGCACCCAAATAACATAAAATAAAATTCCGAGTTCGCAGTTGATTAATGATTAACTTCGCCCGGTTTCTCGGTTGGTCAAAATCTTTATCCTTCAGATATTTTATCAGAATATCCTCCAAATCTTCCGCACTAATAATATTGCCCGCCAACCCTTCAGGTGCTGCTTGCATTTTCCAAGCGACTCGCCGCAGCATTTCTTGCTTGTCTTTAGCATCAATCGTTTTTGGATCGAGCCTGCTATCCTCTATTAAAGACCTTTCCACATCCCATTGATAAAGCAATATCCGCGAAGCTTGATTGTAAAGTTCTGCCCTGTCTCTCGGCAATTCTTGACTGCGATTCAAAATCGCCATAATCGTTAACAATAAGGGATTTCTGGCTAAATCTTGAATTGTTGATGAATACTCTAGGGCTTTTTTCATGCGATCGCAAATTCGCACTTTTTCCCTAACATCAGTAAAAGTCAAATCATGCCAGCGCTGCACAAAATCCTGAATTTGTGCGGGATTCAAGTCTTGGAGGATAAAGTGATGAAACTGGGCATCTTGCAACCGTTGAGGCTTGTAACCAATAATCCGAGACGTGACAATCACCCGCACGCGCGGATACTTGTTGGTAAACCGATGAATCGCCGTAATTACATCTTCTCGTTTCCCGGAATCGAAAATTTCATCTAATCCGTCGAACATCACCACAGCCTCGCCGGTTTTAAGTTGTTCGTGTAATTGATGCTGATTCAAGTCACAAATAAAACCAGAATTTTTATGGCAAAATTCCAGGAAATTCTGGCAATGTCCTGATTCCAGGTTGCGAATGTAAATCCGCAATTCTATGAGCAGCGGAATCGGCAGAGATGTTACGCTATTTAAAGGCGATCGCGCCCAGGTTAATGCTAAATATTGTAACACAGTAGATTTGCCCGCACCCGGATCGCCTAAAATCACAATGTAGGGATAATTTGACTTGTCATTGATGACATCTAACACGGATACGATCGGCCCAGAAAAATAACCGTGTCGATATTTCTCTAAATTTTCAAGTGCGATCGCCTCTAGTCGATCGCTATCTTCCAACCGCCGTTGATGTTCCTTGGGAATTTCGTAAGCTTGGGGCA
>RDYZ01000233.1 GCA_004293855.1 Oscillatoriales cyanobacterium
AAGTCAGGAATTGGCGAATATGATGTGTCGCCACATTTACGATCTGGCGTTGATGGCACAGAAGGGTTTTGATGCGAATTCGATGACGAGTTTTGTGTCGCGATCGAGCCAAGTTCTGACGCGCCTGACGGAGATGGCGGTTAAGGGTTAATCAATCCCGATCGATTTGTTTTGATCTGCATCAGTTAGCAAAAGCCTTGGTTTTTTCATCAAACCAGGGCTTTTTATTGGATTGCGGATAATGGGAATGTTGAAAGAATTGGAGATCCTCGATGGTTACCTACGGTGTATACACATCTCTGGTTCACCCGAAACCGGGTTAAATCGGTGGTGATGTCGGTCCACACACAGATGTAGCTTGGATCTCGCCGTCTTCTAAGCAAATCGTACTATCGGCGATATCCACAATTCGGGGGTCATGGGTCACCATCAACACCGTGACCCCTTCCTCTTTCGCAAGCTTACGCAGAAGTTCCATCACGGCATGACCACTATGGGAGTCGAGGGCTGCGGTCGGCTCGTCGGCCATGACAATTTTCGGGCGGGCAACTAGGGCGCGAGCGATCGCCACCCGCTGCTTTTGTCCACCGGATAGATCGCGTGGATGGTGATTGATTTTGTTACCAAGACCGACGTGTTCAAGCATGTCGCGCGATTGATCGCGAGCCACTTTACCGCGTATCCCCCGTAGATCTAGGGCTAGCTCGACATTTTCGATCGCCGTTAGCGCTGGAAATAGGTTAAACCCTTGAAAAATAAAGCCGATATGCTCAAGGCGGAACCGCGAAAGTTGAGCGCGAGACAGTTGGGTAATATTTTGTCCTAGTAACTCAACCCGGCCCCCTGTTGGTGAGAGCAAGCCCGCCAAAATGGATAGCAATGTGGTTTTACCCGAACCCGATGGCCCCATCAACAGTTTGATCTTGCCGCTGGTGACACTCAGATTGACGTCTTTCAACACCGGAACCTGTTGGTCTCCGAGTTGATAGGACATCTCGATCCCGTGAGCCATGATCGTCTGTTGCGTCGCGATCGACCCATGACCAGCGAGGGGAGTGGTCATCTTACGAAGGAGGGAAGCGTTTAGTAGAGTCACAATCAGTACGCTGGACAATAGGGGGTGTAAGCATCAAGGCACACTCGGATCTTGGGTATCTCTGGGATCGCGTCTGATCCGTGGATCTAGCGGGATCTAAGGAAATCTCAAATCGAATCTAGCTTGAAGTTGTGTGCGGTCATGGTCGGACGGGGTGAACGGCGGCATCTCGCGAACTTCGCGAGACTTGTGAATGTTGTAGAAGCTGTAGAAGTTAGAAAGTAGGAGCCCAGGTCTATATATCTACTTAGCATTGTATCGGTCTCGTTTCAGGCAACACCGTGTCCACAGGAACACAATGTTCAGGTGCAGGGTCACGTTATGCCTTAAACACGATCGCCGGATCGACACGGATCACCTTTTGGATCGCGAAAAACGCCGATCCGACACACATAGTTAAGGTAATTCCCAGAACTGCAAGGGAACTAAGGGGCGTCATCAAAATGACAATTCCCATAGAATTTGCCGTCCAGTTACTAATCAACCAGCACAGCAAGGTTCCGGGAGCATAGCCCGTGATCGCCATCCACAGGGACTGTTCGATAATGACGCCGTAGAGCATCCAGTCCGACGCGCCCATGGCCTTAAGCGTGCCGAATTCCTTGATATGGTCGGATACGGAGGAATACAAAATTTGGCTGACGATCACGATGCCGACCACAACCCCCAGCCCAGCCCCCATCCCTAAAATGAAACCGATGCCGGTTCGATCGCGCCAGTAGATGCGTGTGCGTTCGGCGACCTGATCCGGGGTAAGGGCTCGCACTCCCGAAACATTTGCCTCGATCGCGGCGCGAACGGTTTCGAGATTGGCGGTATCGTCCAATTTGACCAGAATGTGGGTTAAACCGTCGGAGGCTTCGAGCGATCGCACACGGGCTTGATTTTTAGCCCATTCTTCCGGAGGTAAACGACGGGCGACGCGATCACAGTTGAGGTTGCCATCCGCATCCGAGAGGCATGACATGGATGTTTTAAAGGTGGATGTACTGTAGGACAGGGCCGACTCGATCGAAGTAAAGGCAAAGGCACTAGAGGCGATCGATTGTGTACCGCGTGTAAAGCCCACCACCTTAGAGGGCAGCGAATTAATCTCGGCCACTTCCCCCACCGTTCGAGTATCCAGCGCTTTTTGATTGGATTGATCAATCAGAACGGTATAGGGCGTATTTAAAGCATCTACAGTTCCTTCAATCAGATTCCAAGGCTGAAACAGGACACCATTGGGGTTAAAGCCAATAATTTTAAGCGGTGCAATTTGACCCCCTTCGCTATGCCACTGAGCCGATGGCAGGAGTAGCGGTTCCGCGATCTCAACCCCGTCAATATCGCCAATCAAAAACAGTGACTCTGCCGGGATCGATGGCGTTAGCTCGAAATACACCATATCCTCCGAAGACACCCACAAATCCGCCTCCGACTGATCCACCACCAACGCTGTCGATCGCAAAAAACCCCGAAAAATCCCCAATTGAACCGTCACCAAAACAACTGCGAACATAATGCCCGCCTGGGCGACTAGAAATCGGGGAATATCTTCAAGCAGGTTCTTACGTGCAAGGGAAGCCATAAACTCAGGGAACGCGAGGGGTAGATTAATCCAGGATTAGGGAGATTAGCGACCATATTCGGCCTCGGGTGAAACCTCTCAGCACCACGCCGCAAGCAGCAACAAGCCAGATTAGACTCTGTCCACCAAGGTGACAAGGATTGTCCCGGATGACCTGAAGCATGGTGGATATCATCCGTGCCTTGAATCCACATCCTCCAGGCTATAGGCCCGATCACTGTCGGCGGAGTTCGGCTCGTCGCGTCGCGGGCGATCGTAGATCGTATCGCCTTAGTCTCACACTATCGCCGACTTAGTGGGTAAAAATGCAGTTGTATTGCAGTAGGTCGAGTGTCACAAGTGTCGGCACGACGTCAAAGCACTGGGTCAAGAGTTCAAGGCGCTCCTCGCGATCGATCATCATCACCAAGGTTTGCTTGACACCAATCAGATAGCGCACATCGTTCGCCGCATAGCTCAGTTGCTCATGGGTCAGGTGATGGGCATTGCCCCAGTCAGAGCTTTGCGCTGTTTTGTCGAGTTCAACCCCGGTCAGCTCACTGACGAGGGATTTTAAACCGTGGCGATCGGTGTACGTCCGTGCCAGTTTACTCGCGACTTTCGTGCAGAACATCGGCGCCACGTAGATCCCCAGGTGATGGCGCAGGGTGGCGAGATCGAAGCGGGCAAAGTGAAAAATCTTGGTGCTGTGGCTAGCTTCCAGGAGTTGCTTGAGGTTTGGCGCTGAGGTTTGACCCCGTTCAATGCGGATCACACTGGTCTCACCCTCTGGATCGCAAAGCTGCACGAGGCAAAGCCGATCGCGCAGCGGATTAAGCCCCATTGTTTCCGTGTCCACAGCGATATCGCTGGCCTTGAGGTAGCGATCTAGCATCTCAGGGGAAAGGTCGCGGTCGAAAACGTTGATCGGTGGAGCTGTCATATCAGGTCGAGTTTACAGTGCGACAAATCTCGACGAATGCTAACGCGAAATGTGCGCGTCGCGTTGGTTCTGGTCTAGTTTTTGTGAAAAGGCGATCGGTTCACCGTTGGCAACCCCGAACATCGGAGTCGAGCCAGAAGGAGTCGAACGGTCAGCCGCCCGTGCGTCCCGCCCATCTTGCATAAGCTGAATATGCTGCAAGACATCCAAAGCCGCTTCACGAATCGCCCCATCGGTTTCCCGTCCCAGCAAATACTGGACACAGGCTGCCACCGATTTACGTTCAGCACGATCGAGGCGACCCTGTTCCAGCCATTGGCCGATCTGACGAAGGGCAATCATCCGCTTTAACCCATTGTCGTCCGCCACTTGCAGCAGGATCGGCATGAGTTCCACCCGATCGCGGCCTGTCAGTCGGGTCAGCGTTTGCCAGAGCAGCAACACCAGCACCGCCAAGGTTGCCGCTCCCTGTGCAATCAACCCACTCGCCACCCAGTGATTTTCCGTGGCTCCCCACACGGCCAAACTGACATAAACCAGCAGCGACACGATCGCCCCAGTTCCGATCGCCAACAACACCGGCTGACGTAACCGATCCCCCAGGCGCGAGATCGCCACCCAGTCGATCGTCGTTCCCGAAGTAGCCAGTAGATACACACCCAGCATCGTCCCCGACCCGGCCAAGGTTGCCAGCAGTAGATCGGGATGCCACAGCATCAACACAAGCGCCAAGGCCAGCGCCAACCACCACCCACCCGAAATCAGGAGGGCATGGCGTCGGCTGCGATCGTTGCGATGCTGACTGCGGAGCTTTGCAGGCGCTTTGCTGGGACGACTCCCAGCGGTAGCAAGAAGCAGTCGTTCCAACGCCTGAATTAAAGCGTGTTGCCAAGGGGAAGAAGCGTGTGCCAAGGGAAACAGGGGGCGGGTTGGTATCGCTTTGAAGTATAGCAAATACAGGGTTTAAGCCGATTTGATCCCCGCGATCGGGTTGGTGCGATCGTCACGTTTCAACCGTCTGGATTACCCTCACCGACTTGGACGCTTGAGACTCCCTGGATCTGCCGGATTCTGTGCGATTGATGGAACGTTTATCGGATGATTTCAAGTTCATTCTGTCGAACGACATCGTTTAACAACAGCTTTGAAAATCGTGCCGCTTCCGATGCTTTAAAGTTACCAGAAGACCATCTGAATTTCGGCTGTTTTATCAAATGAGCTGCCATTGTTACTGTGGACAGGAATTATTGATCCTGGACATTCATGTAATGAGCACACCAATCCAGAATCCAGGCCGATTTACTGCACAGTCACCGTGATGGGCTCGGAGATGACTGGCCGATCGTGGGGAACATGGGCATAATTTCCCAGAAGGAGCTGTAGGGTATGTTTTCCGGGCGAGAGGGTTAGTTCGGTTTGAGTTTGACCACCACCGAAATGACGCACAGTAGCGTCACCAGCAGGCAAGGATTGATCGAGATCAGGAAGTACCGCACGATCGAGGAGGAGGTGATGATGACCGGTATTTTTAATATCAACACCGGCTGGGGCGATGCCCATGCCTACGAGACCAAATTTCACCTCGAAGGGAGATTCTAGGGTGTCCCCATTTTGCGGGCTAATGAAGTAGACTTGGGCACTTTCCGGGGCAGGAGATTTTTCGATCGCCGGGGTGGGAATCGCTCCGATCGTGAGCGTCCAAAGGCTGAGGCAAAGGCTGGCAAGAGCAAAACGAAGTGCAGCAAAGTGTGGATGCTGGCAAAAAGAGGAACGAATCATGGTTTTTCGACGGAAATTTTTCAGTCCCTACGCTAAAGCCAAGCGGGGCGATCTATCAATCGTCCGACAACCTCCGGCAACCTCCGGCAACCGTCTGGCGGAATCGTTGACTTGCCGGATCTGTACGTCTCGGGAGGGATTCGAGAGGTTTTCTATCGTTCCGACAGGTTTCGAGGAAGGCCGTTTGAGACACTCTGCGGTACGGTGACATCGGACCCAGAGGCTTCCCTTGTGGTTTTCCCCTGTGGAGCCTGGGAATGGTGAATTTAGGGTTGATCCCGACTAATCCGAAGTCGTGATCTCCAGCCATAGCCATAGCTTTGGCTGGAATTCCTCCCTTCACGTGCGGCACGGCTCATCGAGAGCGTTAAACTAGAAGGACGTTCTTGAAACATGCCGTTACAATCGACGCCCCGTTAGCGCTTCTTCGTGCCGATGACTTTTCAGACCGAGCTTAACGCTCTTTTTTCGTCCCGTCGATCGCCGCGTCCCTCGCGTCGTCGCCTGTCCCTCCGTGCATTAGCGGCGAGCTGGGCGATCGCTCAGGTGTGCTTGGCGGGAGATCCTGCCTTGGGACAAACACGATCGAGCGAAAAAGAACTCAGTTACGGCGAGTTTATCGAAAGTATTGAGGAAGGAGACGTCAAGTCTGTGGAACTCGATCCCGCCTTGCAGGTGGCGCGGGTTCGGCTGAATGACTCTAAGGAGAGTGACGCCCCCTACAAGGTGCTGCTATTTGAGGACGATCCAACGTTGATCGAACTGCTGCGGAAAAATAATGTTGATGTGTCGAGCAATCCAACGCCGGACAACAGTGCAGCGGTGGCGATGCTGGGTCACATTATTGTGATTGGGATTTTGATCGGTGGCTTGATGCTGATTGTGAAGCGATCGGCGCAGTCTGGAAATAATGCGCTGAATTTTGGCCGATCGCGAGCCCGATTCCAGATGGAAGCGAAAACTGGTGTGACGTTTGATGATGTGGCCGGGGTGGAAGAGGCGAAGGAAGAATTGCAAGAGGTGGTGACGTTCCTCAAGGAGCCGGAACGCTTCACGGCGATCGGGGCGCGGATTCCACGCGGAATGCTATTGATTGGCCCTCCGGGAACGGGTAAAACGCTGTTGGCAAAAGCGATCGCCGGTGAAGCGGGCGTACCGTTTTTCAGTATTTCTGGGTCGGAATTCGTCGAAATGTTTGTGGGGATTGGTGCCTCTCGTGTGCGGGATTTGTTCCGAAAAGCCAAGGAAAACGCACCCTGTTTAGTCTTTATCGATGAAATCGACGCGGTTGGACGGCAGCGCGGGACGGGTATCGGCGGCGGTAATGATGAACGGGAACAAACCCTGAACCAGCTCCTCACGGAAATGGACGGCTTCGAGGGCAACACGGGCATTATTGCGATCGCCGCCACCAACCGCCCGGATGTCCTTGATTCCGCCCTACTGCGTCCGGGTCGCTTCGATCGCCAAGTGACCGTCGATCTTCCGGCCTATAACGGTCGCCTGGGTATCCTAGAAGTGCACGCTCGCACCAAGAAAATATCCGAGTCCGTTTCGCTAGAAAAAATCGCGCGGCGTACACCGGGATTTTCCGGGGCGGATCTGGCGAATTTACTCAATGAAGCGGCGATCCTGACGGCCCGACGCCGGAAGGAGGCGATCGAGGATGCGGAGATTGACGATGCGATCGATCGCGTGACGATCGGTCTCTCACTCACGCCACTACTCGACAGCAAGAAAAAACGCCTCATTGCCTATCACGAAGTCGGTCACGCGCTGTTGATGACATTGCTCGATCATGCCGATCCGCTGAATAAAGTGACGATCGTGCCGCGATCGGGTGGAATTGGCGGGTTCGCTCAGCAGATTTTCAATGAGGAAATGGTGGATAGCGGCCTGTATACCCGTGCGTGGATGATGGATCTGATCGTGATCTTTCTCGGTGGACGGGCCGCCGAGCAGGTGGTTTTCGGTGACTCGGAAATCACGATCGGGGCGTCCAACGATCTGCAAAACGTTACGAAAGTCGCTCGCGAAATGGTGACACAGCTCGGCATGTCCGACCTCGGCCCCCTAGCGCTCGAACGTCCAAACGGTCAGGTGTTTCTCGGACGTAACATGATGCCCAGCACGGAATATTCCGAAGAGATGGCTACACGGATCGATCATCGGGTGCGTGAGATTTCGCAGCAGTGCTATGAGCGTGCCTGTAGTTTGTTGCAGCAAAACCGGGCGTTGATGGATCGCCTGGTGGATCTGTTAATTGAGTGTGAGACGATCGAGGGCCACGAGTTTCGTAAAATCGTGGCGGAATACACAACGCTACCGGCGAAACAGCAAAATCTAGAGGTCGATCCAGTCGAGCCGGATGAGACCAAGACAACGGTGGCACTGTCTTAGGTCTGTCTTAGGTTTGTCTGACGTCATCGTCTGACGTCATCCACAGTGGGTCGGGCCGTGCCTGCCCTCCTGGAACTTCACCAGTCTTGGCCTTACCGCAGGGACTAGCCCGCCATGGCTCGAATGACAGTGGCCGGATCGACCCATTCATCTTGGTAAACCAGACCCCAATGAAGATGTGGACCCGTGCTGCGTCCGGTCATACCGACGCGACCAATGCGGGCGGAGGTGGGAATCTGTTGCCCCTGTTGAATCAAAATGCCCCCATCCCGATCGACCAGGGTCCGAACGCCGTCGATCGTTTCGACATAGCCCTGCATGTGACAGTACACATGCTCCCAATCGCCGGATTTGATCACCAATCCTGTCCCGCAGCGATCGTCGTCGATCGTCTCCACCACCGTCCCCGACCACCAGTTACGGACATAGCTCCCCTCCGGAGCCGCGAGATCGAGCCCCGAGTGAAACTCACTGCCCCCGCCCATCACGCCGCTGCGATAGCCAAAGGGGGAGGTATAGGCTTGAAAATCTTCAACGGGAAACGAGGCGCTGGCCCATTCTCCCGGCGCGATCGATGAGCGATAGGCGCTATCGGTCTCTGCGTTCACGTTGGGGAGTCGGAGGCTACCGAGGAGCATCGCTCCGATCGTGACTATGGATGAGCCAAACAATCCACAGCGTTTAACCCAGGCAACGCAACGATCGATCTTGGGGGTAGGCATTGTGGTGAAGCGTGAATGAGAGAGCAAATTTTCGAGCTATTCTAGCCGCGATTGTTCGAGACCGGAGGATCGTTGCAAAGGTACACGATCGCGGCGCTGTTGTGGTTCAGGTGGTGGTCATGACGCACCCGGAGCCAAATCGAGCACCAATCAGAAATATTGCGAATTAAGAACGAGCATTGCTTTCCTAGGTATTTCTTCTATAGCGTTTCTAGTACTCGAAATCGTTTATCGATACCGCGTTTTAACACCAATTTCCGAAAAACAACTGAGGCATACCCAATGTATATTCAACCCATTTTGGCCACCGGACTATCGATCGAATGGACCCCCAGCGTGGGCCTGATCATGATTCTGTGCAATTTGTTTATTATCTCGATCGGTCGTTTTGCGATCCAAAATCCCGGCCAAGGTCCCGCCCTGCCGATCCAAGTTCCCGGCCTGTTTAAAGGCTTTGGCTGGGTTGAGCTCCTAGCGACCATGAGCCTCGGTCATGTTCTGGGTGCAGGCATGATCCTCGGCTTGGCCAGTGCGGGCGTCATTTAGCCGATCGTCGGGCTGATTGCAGGTGCGCGTTGGTGGGCTCAAACCCCGATCGTCAACGCGCCACGGCCTGTTGTCCTTTGGTCTGACGCCTAATTGTCTGGATTGCTGTTCTCCCGTTTGCTGTTTGCTTTTTCCGCCATCATGCCCAATCGTCTCGCCCAATCCGCTAGTCTCTACCTGCGTAAACATGCTGACAATCCGATCGACTGGTGGCCGTGGTGTGACGAGGCGATCGCGACGGCACGACGGGAGAACAAGCCGATTTTTTTATCGATCGGCTATTCAAGTTGTCACTGGTGCACGGTGATGGAGGGGGAGGCGTTTTCCGATGCGGCGATCGCGGCCTTTCTCAACGAAAATTTTGTGCCGATCAAGGTCGATCGTGAGGAGCGCCCCGACATTGACAGCATTTACATGCAAGCGCTGCAACTGATGATCGGGCAGGGTGGTTGGCCGCTGAATACGTTTTTACTGCCCGATAGTTTGGTGCCGTTCTATGGCGGGACGTATTTCGGAATGACGCCGATGTACGGCAGACCGGGCTTTTTGCACGTGTTGGCACGGCTGCGTGAGATGTACGACACCGAAATCGACAAACTCCGATCGGTCGAAGCGGACCTAAAAACAGCGTTGCTGCGGAGCAGTCAGACCCTCCCAATGACGCCCCTAGGCGCGGATGAGCAGCTCCCCGAGGATCGACGCGCCGCCGATCAAGCCACACTCCTCCAGGGCTTGGCGATCGCCGCCAAACTCACCGCTCCCCACGGACGAGCGCCGAGTTTTCCCTCGCTGCCCTACGCCCTCACAGCGCTACGAGGCTTGCGGTTTGAGGCGGATCATCAATTGGATCGCGAGGTTGATCCCTATCGGGTTTGCAATCAGCGGGCGATCGATCTGTGCCTCGGCGGAATTTATGACCATGTGGGCGGTGGCTTCCATCGCTACACCGTGGATGCAACCTGGACTGTGCCGCACTTTGAAAAGATGCTGTACGATAACGGCCTTGCGTTGGAATTTTTGGCCGAGCTGTGGCGGGCGGGTGGTCGCGAACCGGTCTTTGAAACGGCGATCGCTGGAACCGTGGCTTGGCTGCAACGGGAAATGACCGATCCCGCAGGATTTTTCTATGCCTCTCAAGACGCAGACAATTTCACCACACCGATCGCCCCGGAGCCCGAAGAGGGCGCGTTTTATGTCTGGTCTTGGGATGAATTAACCGAGACCTTAACCCCGGCAGAATTATCAGAATTTCAACAGCGGTTTACCATCACGCCCGACGGTAATTTTGAAGGTCAAAACGTCTTGCAGCGGCGGGATACGGGCCATCTGAGCCAACGGCTGCGGACAGCCTTGGATCGCCTGTTTTTGCTGCGTTATGGCCTCAATCGTGACGCCTGCGATCGCTACGAACCTGCCCGCAATAATCACGACGCGAAAACCCAACCCCGGACGGGACGCATTCCCCCGGTGACCGATACCAAGGCGATCGTCTCCTGGAATGCCCTCACCATCTCCGGTTTGGCCAAGGCGGCGGCGGTGTTTCACCGTGAACCGTATCTTGACCTCGCCTGTGGTGCGACGGATTTTATCCTGAAGCATCAACGATCGAACCACTCCAGCGGACGCTTGCAGCGCGTCAGCTATGACGGTCAACCGGCCACGATCGCCCAGGCGGAGGATTACGCGCTGTTGATCAAAGCCCTGATTGACCTGCATCAAGCCTGTCAAACCCTCGTGCCGGGAGAGGCGATCGCCCAAACCTATTTGGCTGCGGCGATCGAACTTCAGGCCGAATTCGACACCCACCTGTGGGATGCCGATCGGGGTGGCTACTACAACACTGATGATCGCCAAGACCTCATCATCCGTGAACGCAGCACCCAGGATAATGCCACTCCCGCCCCCAATGGCATCGCGATCTCGAACCT
>RDYZ01000234.1 GCA_004293855.1 Oscillatoriales cyanobacterium
AATGTCAGCGGTGGGGCTAGGGTTTCGGTAGGTCATCGAGGTCAGGCAATCGCTAAGGAATACGTAAAACTTTAGAACTTTAAATTTAGACAACTTTAAATTAGAACTTTAAAACTGTGCCAGCCATCTCACCCATCGTCGTGCGAGGCGTGACGCGACCGGTCTGGCGATCGGTCTGGCGATCGGTCTAGCCATCAGGTTCAGCAGTACCGCCCTGATAGGGTCAGGAACTCCCGACACGTTATCGCAAATTCACACGATTTGTGATGTCTTGTCACAGCTTATTGGGGTCAATGTTAAGCCCATAACAAGCTTCGTTAACCTGTACAAAACTCAGCGATCGCCACGAAACCTCCGTGCTAGATTCAGATCGCAACGAGACCTGACAAGACCCTTCGATCAGTCCCGTCGTCCCCTCACACAGGTCTTCTCCCTATGGTTTTTTCCCGCGCTAGCGGTATTCTGATTCATCCCACCTCATTTCCCAGTCGCTTCGGAATCGGTGATCTTGGGTTTGAAGCCTACCGCTTTATTGACTTTCTTGAAGCCAGCGATCAGAAAATCTGGCAAATTTTACCCCTCGGCCCGGTGGGTTATGGCAACTCGCCGTACATGTGCTACTCCGCCATGGCGGGTAATCCCCTGCTCCTTGACCTCGATTCCCTCTGCCGTCAAAACCTCATCACCCTAGAGGAAATCGCCTATCCGCCAAGTTTCCCGATCGATCGCGTCGATTACGATCTGGTTCGTAGCTATAAATGGCCCCTATTACGCAAAGCCTACGAACGGTTTCAAAGTTCCGCAACCCCAGAGCAGCGTCAAGCCTTCACCACATTTTCCCAGCAGACCGCAAGCTGGCTCGATGACTACGCGCTTTACGTTGCCTTTAAGCAGCATTTTGGGGATTTGGGGTGGTTTGAATGGCCCGAGGCGATCGCCAAACGAGATCCCGTAGAACTGACGAAATGGCGCAGCAAACTGGGTGACGAAATCGAATTTTGTCGCTACCTACAATACGAATTTCATCGCCAGTGGTCGGCCCTCAAGCACTACGCCAACGATCGTGGCATCGAAATTTTCGGTGATATTCCCATCTACGTCGCCCAAGACAGCGCCGACGTTTGGGCACACCCCGAAATCTTTTGCCTCGATCCCGAAACGGGTCTACCCACGGAAATGTCCGGCGTTCCACCGGATTACTTCAGTGAAACCGGCCAGCTTTGGGGTAATCCCGTCTATAACTGGGATGCCTTACAAAAAACCGGTTTTAAATGGTGGATTCAACGGTTTAACGCCATCCTGGAATACGTTGACCTCATCCGAATCGATCACTTCCGAGGGTTTGAATCCTACTGGTCAGTTCCCGGCGGTGAAGAAACGGCCATGAATGGCGTTTGGGTGGAAGCACCGGGCCGGGAATTTTTCCTGAAATTACGGGAAGAACTCGGCGACCTGCCCATCATCGCCGAAGATTTGGGGATTATCACCCCCGAGGTGGAGGCTCTCCGCGATGAGTTTGGCTTTCCCGGCATGAAAATCCTCCATTTTGCCTTCGACTCGGGGTCGGGCAATCCCTATCTGCCGTACAACTACCGCACGCCCAACTGTGTCGTCTATACCGGAACCCACGACAATAACACCACGATGGGATGGTATGAGGAACGGAGTGCTGAAGCCAACCAATGTATCTGGAATTACCTGGGTTGTAGTCGAGGTGAAGGGGTGAACTGGGATCTCATTCGCTTGGCGCTGTCTAGCGTTGCCGATCGGGCCATTTTCCCCATGCAGGATTTGCTCGGACTAGGGGCTGATTCTCGGATGAATGCACCGGGCAAAGCCACCGGTAACTGGGATTGGCAAATGCGTCCCAATTCCCTTGGGGAAGATCTGATCGGTCGCCTCCGTTTCTATACCGGCATCTATGGGCGCACCCCCGTACGACCCAGTCCACCGGCAGAATCCACCAGCGATTCGTAAAACGAAGTCCAAGGATCGGGTGGGGCGTTGATAGAACGGACGCAACATTCCTCAGACCTCGAAGATCTCAACGTCACCTGTTGACCCAAACGACGAGATTGTGTTGAGACCTTCAGAGGTCTGTGTCAGTTCTCGATGGATCGCCCAATCCGATGGAAGACCATTCATCACTAGAAGGACAGGGCTTCAGACCCAGTTTTTTTGGTGAAAATCGGGATGACAGGATTCGAACCTGCGGCATCCTGCTCCCAAAGCAGGCGCGCTACCAAGCTGCGCTACATCCCGGAATTGCGGCATAGCTGTTTTAATTATACAGGCAAGCGCTGCAAACCGGTGATTTGCGACAAGATTTCGCCCCAACCCTGTAGCCATTAGACTGAATTTGCTAAACTCAGACGAGCATTCAGGGCGTATCGATCGCTCAGAGCTCTAGTGTTATTAAGGTTGTCGCACGCTAGGGTCTGTGCTCAGTTAAACTGAAAACGTTGACCCAGCATTGGTTTCAGCCCCTAGTTTTTGTTTTGGGTCGGGTGTTCAACGGCTTATCCCACAAGCAATCTAGTGCTAACTAAGCATGCGCCCTCGGCACAGGCCAGACGACACTGAGAGCGATTGAAACTCACTAACCTTTTTATTGCAGGCGATCGTGAAACTTCAAGACTTTCTCCAGACAGATCGGCGTTACGATTACCAAGATATTGCCGCCGATGATGATTTGAGCCGCCAAATTCAGGTGCGTCTCATTAACCTAGGATTGCTTGACCCGCCTGCTGATGGACGATTTGGCCCAATCAGTAGTGCCGCCTTAGAGCGTTTTCAGATGTTGATGGACACGGGCGAAAAAGGGTATCTCGGAGCCGTGACCGCAAAAAAGGTGATCGAGACGAAGCGATCGGATTTGCCCATTAATATTCCAACCCTGACCACCAAGCAAGATACGGTTTTTAAAGCACGCCCACTCCAGGCGTCCGCTCTACCCGAAGCGGAAAAGCAGCTCATTGCTCGTGGTAAATCGTTTCAACTGATTGACGTTGAACCCTCGGTGCGTAAACACGTTCGCGTCACCCTGCGGAATGATGCCTTTCCCAAACTCCACGAAAACGGAGAGGTGAAGCCGTCGAAGATTTGGTATGCCTTCAGTGAGCATGTCACGATCAATAATCCCACGGATAAGGCCAGCGATGTACCCGCAACCACCGTCCCCAAAGGGCCACCGGCCTCTGTCCGCTTAAATGTCCCGTACAAGTCGCAGCTTGATAACTGGTACAACCCAACCGGTTCGTGTAATGTCACTTCGCTGGCGATGTGTCTCCAGTTTCTGGGGTTGCCGCGACGGGACAATATTGGTCAGTTCGAGGATGAGTTGTACGAATATGCCACCAATCGTGGTCTCAGTCGTCACAATCCCTACGATCTTGCCAAGATTGTGCGGGCTTATGGTGGTAAGGATGAATTTCGGGAAAATGCCACGATCGATGAGGTGAAGTCCTGGCTCGTGCGGGGAAACCCGGCGGTGATTCACGGCTATTTCACCAGTTTTGGTCACGTTATTGTTGTTGTCGGCTATAACGAAACCGGTTTGGTTGTCCATGATCCCTACGGTGAATGGTTTTCTACGGGCTATCGCACCGATTTGAGTGGAGCGTTTAAAACCTATTCCTACAACCTAATTCGCCGAACCTGTATTCCCGATGGTAATTTCTGGGTTCACTTTATTTCTAAGTAAACCCGTAATAGTGACCGATCGCCGATCGTTGCCAGCACCCGGATCACGAATCACCACAGGGAAGAGTGATTCGCGATCCGGCTTGGCGTTATCTCGGTGCGTGTGCTTTAGCTCGCATCGGCCACACAGGCCCCTTTGCACTTAATGCCATTGCTGGCGGTACGTTTGCAGTAGGGACAGAGAACTTTTTCCGGTTCGATCGCCGTGCTGCTGAGGGTGGCGGAGGGCGTCGAAGGGGTTGGGGTGGGTTCGATCGAGGAGTTCGACATGGGCGAAGCCAAGAAATCGGGGCGAAAACCGGACAGGACGTACACACACCATCGCAATTCATTGGAGTGTCGATGACAGCTCCAGCGATGGGATCAGGATTGGAACATCACTCAGCGTCATGATCCGTCGAGGGTGGCTCATCGCCAAGCTGTTTGCCATTGTTGGGGTTACCCACCGTGGCATAGATACTTTCGGGAGAAGGGTCCGGGGCAAAGTGAAAGCTTGAATGCTGACCGTTGGGATAGAGGAACGTGCAAACGACGGAGGTTATCGGGTTGTAGCGCACCAGCATGTCCTGTAGACCAGATTCGCGCCAGTCCGACAGCATGTTTTCGATTTTGCTGAGGGGTTGATAGCGAATTTGCCAGGTGGCAAGCTCGGGGGTGTCGTTGGTGTTTTGGCGTAGCAGGACAACGGTTCCCTTTTCGCCGGATTGGATAAAGCCACGATACGCGGCGAGGGCGATCGCCTCGGCATTGGACTCGATCGCCTGGACTTGTTCCTGTGCGGATTCAAATTTGTCGCTCATACCCCTACGTCTAACACTCCTAATGCGCTCATGATGGCCGATCGGGCTCATCGAATGGTTGTTACTGCGTTTGTACCTTAGCGAATTCTGGGGAGGGAGGTCTATGGGATCTGGGATTCACGGTGATTCTGGGGGTTGGGGAACGTTAGGCTGCAAGGGGGCGAGCCATGGCATAACCGGCGATCGCGCCCGTAGTCCAGGCATTTTGAAAGTTAAAGCCGCCGGTCACCCCATCCACATCGAGAATTTCTCCCGCGAGGAATAAACCCGGACACACACGACTTTCCATCGTGGCAAAGTTCACGTCCTTGAGCCGTACGCCGCCACAGGTGACAAATTCGTCTTTAAATTGACCTTTCCCCGTCACCTCAAAAGCGCACTGGGTGAGGCGTTCGACGAGGCGATTCACCTTTGGGTTGGGCAGTTGGGCCCATTGGATCTGGGGATCGAGGTCAGCCCGATCGAGCAGGTACAGCCACAGCCGCCGGGAAAAGCCAAAGGGGGAAAAACTGCCGATCGCTTTCCGAGCGCTGCCGTGGCGCAGGGTTTGGAGCTGCGATCGCACCGCTTCGGAGGTTAAGGCTGGTAACCAATTCACCTGGATCGGTGTGCAGTAGCCGCGATCGTGGAGGTATCGCGCCCCCCAGGCGGAGGTTTTGAGTACGGCGGGGCCACTGAGTCCCCAATGGGCAATTAGCAAGGCTCCAGTTTGGCTGAGATTTTGATGGGGCTTAGTGCCGGGAATGCGAATGATCGCCTCCGGGACGGAAATACCCGCGAGGGCCTGAAGGGCGCGATCGTTAATCTGAAAGGTAAAGAGCGAGGGAACAGGATCGAGAATCGTTTGGCCGAGACGTTGCGCCCAGAGGTAGCCCTTGCGACTGCTACCGGTAGCGAGGAGCAGCCGATCGACTGTGAGCCGATCGTCGCGGGTTACCAGCTCGAAGGCTTCACCCTGACGTGTGATCTCACGAACCGGTGTGTGCGATCGCACCGTCACCCCAGCCTGTTTCGCCGATCGCATCAAACAGGCCACGATCGTCTCCGAGTCGTCCGTGATGGGAAACATACGACCATCCGCCTCCACCTTCAGAGCCACGCCCCGATCTTCAAACCATTGAACCGTATCCCGTGGCTGAAAACGGGTCAGCGCCCCGCGCAGCGCCTTGCCGCCGCGTGGGTAGTAGCCCACCAACTGCGCCGGATCAAAACAGTGGTGGGTCACATTGCAACGCCCGCCCCCCGAAATCCGCACCTTGCCGAGGGGCTCCCGTGCCGCTTCTAACAGGGTGATTTGCGCCTGGGGATTCGCTTCAGCACAGGCGATCGCCCCGAAAAATCCCGCCGCGCCACCCCCCACCACCCCGATTCGTGGTTGATTGGTCATCATGCCTCGTTGTGTTTGAGTTTTTGAATCGGCGATCCATCTTAACGAGAATCACACTGATTCAGACTGCTGCAAGGCAACCAACCAACGGAACGGCTCGAAACTCGGCTAAACTGATCGGGAAAACCCTTGATTTGATTGCGGATGCAAATAGGTATCAAACACCGATGCGATATTCCGAATTAGCAAACGACCAACCGGCGTGACGGTAATACCATGACCCGAAAATTCGAGTAAACCATCGGCGGCTAACTGCTGTAATTCCAGTTGCTCCGATGCAAAATAAACATCCAAGGGAGCATTGAGTTGGAGGTTATACTTCGCTTCAAAATGCTCACGATCGAGGTGAAATTGACACATCAATTCCATAATCACCGCTCGACGAATAATATCATCCTGAGAAAGGCAAACCCCTCGCTCGATCGACAATCCACCCGCTGCAATATCACGATAATAATTTTTCAGCCGCTTTTGATTTTGGGTATAAACATCATGCAGCATACTGATTGACGTCATCCCAAACCCAAGTAAATCCGACTCGGGCTTTGTGGTGTATCCCTGAAAATTACGGTGCAGTTCACCATGCCGTTGGGCGATCGCCAATTCATCATTGGGTTTGGCAAAGTGATCCATCCCAATAAACGTATAACCACGACTGGTGAGCCGCTCGATCGTCATTTGAAAAATGGCTAACTTCTCATCCGGCGACGGCATTTCGGCTTCTGGTAAACGCTTTTGTAGCGGCTTCAGCCAGGGAACGTAGGCAAAATTAAAAACCGCGATCCGATCGGGATTGAGTTCGAGTGCTTTATCAATAGTCGTTTCAAAGGTTTTCAGGGTTTGATAGGGTAAACCATAGATTAAGTCCACATTTACACTCTCAAAGTTCGCCTCCCGTAGCCAATTCATCACCTGAAATAGCATCTCTTCGGGCTGAATACGGTTAATTGCTTCTTGAACTTTGAGATCAAAATCCTGAATCCCGAAACTAATGCGATTGAAACCAATCTGTCGCAAACCCAGAATATAGTCTCGTTCTAGAAAACGTGGATTAACTTCGATCGACTGCTCTGCATTATCTGCAAACTGGAAGTTTTGGTGTAGCACATTCCACAGTCGTTCTACATCCTCGATCGTCAAATAATTGGGTGTACCACCACCCCAGTGAAGTTGATGCACTAAGCGACTTTTATCGACCTGAGCCGCTATTGTTTCGATATGTTTGAACAGGTGGTCGAGATAGGGTTGAGCGACTTCTTTACGCTGGGTAATGACCGTATTGCAACCACAGAAATAACACGGCGTTTCACAAAAAGGAATATGGCAGTAGAGCGATAGCGGAATCTGTTGCTGATTATCGCGGGCGATCGCAGCCAAAAACTGTGATTCGTTAAACTCAGTGCTTAACTGTGTCGCCGGGGGATAACTGGTATAGCGAGGAATCGGGCGATCGTACTTTTGAATTAAGCCTGAATCAAAACGAACCGAAGATGGTACAAAATCCGAGGATTGCATCGATAAATTTTGCATCGTTTTTTTGATAATTAATTAAAACCGTAATGGAAGTCAACCAACACTTCACCAACAATAAAGTAAGAAGCTGTTTCTCGCGTTTCTTCAATCTCTTGATTTGTATAGAATGCTCTGATTTTGCTGCACGGCTGCGATCCTATAAAATTCAACAACATTCGAGAAATTTGAGGATAGTAGTAATGTTTAAAAACAGCTTCTAACACACAGTCAAAACCAGTCCAGACAATGTGAATCTAACCCTCACTGAGAGAATGTTAATCAACTTAAAACCTTCAACCTCAAGCCAAATAACTCTTTTTTAGAAACAGCTTCTTAAGGCCAGAGAACCTAGTGATGCGCAACCACTTCTGTACTACCCTGACGATCTTTACCATGAACGATCGCCTCGAATACGGGCCAACCTACCGCCGCTTTTACATCCTCTTCGAGCGAGTGCATGACGTCTCGATTTAGTGCAAAGGCTAGATTTGCCTCTTCCACGATCGCCGTAATTTGTTCCTCCGTTACCGGTAATGCATTCAGTGCATCGCGATAGGACATTTTGAAATCTCGCTGTGCTTCTGGGGTTGGCAAACTGGCAAATTCATGTAGGCCAGTGCCGCGATCGGGCGGTAAATTTAAAGCCTTGCGCGTGATCATTTTCAAGGCTTGCCCCCCCGATAGATCACCCATGTATCGTACATAGGCATGAGCGACAAGCAACGCTGGGTCAATGTCCGCAGCCGCCTGAATCCGGGCGACATACTGTTGACCGGCCTCTGTCGGTTCAATCTCAGTTTGCCACTGGTCACCATAGTAAAATTCCAGATCTTTGGCCAAATTTGCTTGGCGTTCAATCTCTGGGAAATATAAGCCCTTTACCGCCGGACAATCCAAGTGTTGGCGGATTTGATCCTCAAGGGTTCCGTAGACTAAATACAAATTCGCCATTAGTTTGCGAAACGGCTCACGTGCCATAATCCCCTTCAGAAAACACTTCATATAGGCTGTATTTTCTGCGATCGTGTGAGACTTCCCGGTTCCTTCTCGTAAGCGTGTTGCAAGCTGGGTCATAACCATTTTCTCTACAAGACGATTTGGAATAGACTTTATTGAATCACAGAATTCGTATATAGCCAGGTCGTTAACGACTCAGTTTTAATAACTTAACAAATTAAGCGATGGGATAAGGCTTTAGCCCAAAAATAATGGCTTAATCTGAGGCTACGATCGTCTGAAAAGCCTAGGTTTAGCAAGGTTTCAGCAAAATCTGTTCATCACAATCTTGGATTGTAACTTATGATGTATTCAGTCCTATTTTCGCAATACAAATGTTGTTTAAGTTGCCTGTATTTGCTGATTTTCTTCGTGGTTGTTTCGAGTTTACGGCATGTTTTAGTCTGATTTGATTATTTGCATTTGATCGTGTTTAAAACAACAGAATTGTTGCTTTTCTCAAGCTTTCAGCTATGCTCAAAATCGTGAAATTTGCGAAGAACTGGAGCGATTTGAATATTCTGGCGGGGTGAGTCAACGTGATGAGATGGCCGTTCAGGCTTCGAGGCTGTGGGGGGCGTGGCGTGGGGTGTTCCCGATCGACTTTCGTATAATTGGGGAGTTCGTCAGGCGTGGCGGAATGATTCAGCGGGTGGCAATCCGGCTCGGTTTCCTTGGAGTTGCGACCTAGGGATGAATCCTGGGATCGCGACTGGGTGGTGGGTTTAGTCCGGTGGGTCGGGCCGATCGTCGTTGTCCCTAGGGGAGATCGTCCCGCCAGGGATTGAGAAGTTTTCGTAAAGAAATGACCGAGGGGTTTTCCGTTCCCAAAAAACTGATTCAGAATGGGATCAAGCGGTTAACGCTGAACGCAGGCGTCAAGTCCTCGACGTATGCTTGTACCCGAGACCGAAACGTATAACAGCGATCGAGACCATTCGCCCGCGATCTTTCCAGATCTCGCAAGAACCTTAAATTGACGGAAGACGTATGAGCAGCCTCACTCAAGATTTCTCGACGGTTGACACGAAACCTAGCGCCTGCCCTCCCCAATCTGAGGTTGGCCTCTCAGACGATCGCCCCTGGGGCTCGTACACCGTGCTTGAAGTTGGCCCAAACTACAAAATTAAGCGGATTGAGGTGAAACCGGGGCATCGCCTCAGTTTGCAAATGCACCATCATCGTAGTGAACACTGGATTGTTGTTTCGGGTACGGCGAAAGTGACCTGTGATGACACGGAAAAAATTATCTACACCAATCAATCCACCTACGTTCCCCAGGGAACCCGCCACCGCCTCGAAAATCCTGGTGTTATTCCCCTGATGTTGATCGAGGTTCAGAATGGTGAATACCTGGGTGAAGATGATATCGTTCGCTATCAAGATGACTATGCGCGGGCTGACGAGTAGACGCGATTGTTGTCGCCTGACCTGGGGAGCCTGAGGTATGGGTGGGGGATGAATGCCCTGTCCTTGGCCGATCGCAACCTCGGATCAAATCATGCAGATTGAAAGCGGGAGAAGCGTTACAATCAACGCCTCTCCCGTTTCTGATTTGGCGATCGGGGTGAATCGCTCCCTTGCGGCTTGACCCTTGGGGGGCGACGCTGTCGTCTGCCCGTTACCAATCTCTGTGAACCTCGATCACCTCTGGCTTTACTCGCTCTATGACCAGCAGTTTGTTCAGTGCTCTTGCGAAAACCAGCCTCGGACGCTGGACAACTCGCGCGATCGCGGCCTTCTTTCTGGGAGGTCAGACCCTGATTCACCTGTTTTCCGGCAAAATTCACCGTCGTAACACCGTCGAACAAATGCTTGCCGTGGGGCCGAGTTCCTTCGGGATTAACATCCTCACAGCGGCCTTTGTGGGGATGGTGTTTACGATCCAGGTTGCGCGGGAATTTCTCAATTTTGGTGCGGAATCCGCCGTTGGTGGTGTGTTGGCGGTGGCGTTGGCTCGCGAGTTGTCACCGGTGTTAACGGCGGTGGTGATTGCGGGGCGGATCGGTGCGGCGTTTGCGGCGGAGATCGGCACGATGGAAGTCAGCGAGCAGATCGACGCGCTGTATATCTTGCGCACAGACCCGATCGACTATCTGGTCGTGCCGCGTTTCCTGGCCTGCTGTGTCATGGTTCCACTGCTGACCTTATTTTCCTTGCTGATTGGCATGTTGGGGGGCTTGCTGGTAGCGACATCGCAATACGGTATTGCTCAAGCGGTGTTTATCAATTCCACCCAAAACTTTTTAGGGATTTGGGATTTGATTAACGCCATGATCAAAGGGGCGATTTTCGGTGGCTTGATTGCCATCATTGGCTGTAGCTGGGGGTTGACCACAACGGGCGGCGCGAAAGGTGTCGGTGAGTCCACCACGACGGCGGTGGTCACGTCACTGATGGCGATCTTTATCTCGAATTTTTTCCTGTCCTGGATGATGTTCCAAGGCTTGGGCAGTGCGGCGAAAGGCTTATAAACGACGCTGCCGCAGGGTTTGCGTGATTGATGTTCCGGCTTGGCGTTCATG
>RDYZ01000235.1 GCA_004293855.1 Oscillatoriales cyanobacterium
GGAGTTGGGCTTGGGCTTCGTCGGGGAGGGTTTGAAGTTCTTGTTGGATTTGTTCGGTGATGGTCATGGTTGGTGGGTTGGATTAGGGGTTGAGGAGGGCTTGGAAGCGGGGATCGTGGCGGATGGGGTCGAAGTCGGTGTCGTTTTTTGCCCGATCGCGATAGCTGGGATCGATTTCGATCGCACGTTGGAGATGTGTGAGTGAAGCCTCAAAATTATTTTGCAGGCTGTCGATGCAGGCAAAACCATAAAAGGCTTCGGGGTCGCTATCATTTCGCTCTAAGCAAGACTCAAACACCTCACGAGCCGCAGCATAATTCGGTGGCTTCAGATAGCAGGCATATGTCCAGCCCAACTCATAGCGTACATCCGAGTAATCAGTGTCTAGCTCTAATGCTTTGGTATAGCTAGAAATAGATTCTTCATAGCGTTCCTGACGACGCAGTACATCACCCAAGTTGCGATAGTCAAAGGCACGTTCTGTTATGGATAGGGCTTTACGATAGGCGGTTTCAGCCTCGGGGTAACGCTGCAAGTTTTCGAGCGCAAGTCCGCGCTGACTCCAAGCGAAGAGATAGTCCGGTTTGATTTCGAGGGCGCGATCGTAGCTCGCCACCGCTTGCTTCGTACTGTCCTAGGTTACGGAGCGCATTGCCACGGCCATTCCAGGCATAGTAATAGTCCGGTTTGATTTCGAGGGCGCGATCGTAGCTCGCCACCGCTGCTTCGTACTGTCCTAGGTGACCGAGCGCAATGCCACGGTTGTACCAGGCTTCGTGGTCGTCCGGTTTGAGTTCGAGGGCGCGATCATAGCTCGCTACTGCTGCTTCAATCCGCCCCAAAGCCCGAAAAACATCAGCTTGATTTCTGTAAGCTTGCACACAGTTTGGATCATTAACAATCGCTTGGTCATAGTACGACAGTGCCAACCCATACTCATCGCCACTTTCGAGCAGCAATCCCAACTCAACCAATAACTCTGCTGCCTCAACCGCATTCCACTCCCGACCCTTGAGGATGTCCCGTAACTCCGCAACCTTGCGGAACCGCTCGGTGGTGGATAGCTCGCGATACTGGCGAAACGTTGCGCTCTTTGTCCAGGCAAGCGTTTGTTGTTGATCCGACTCATCGATCGGCAAAATAAATGTCCCAACCCGCCAATCATAAAAATCTGCACACCGCAAGATTAAATACTGCACCACAAACGGCGAAACCAAAAACACCACTGGACGCAACAATCGATCGCGCCAACACTCCCGCATTTGATTGAGATGATGCAAAATCTGCGGTACATCACGCGGATCATACCGGTGCAAAGCCGTCGCATCCCAGCCCAGCGATCGTTTTGCATCCTCATACCCCAAGATCGCATCATCCAAACTACGTACCACCAACACATCAAACGCTTCCCGCTCCAATAACTCCTGAGCCTCCCCATACACCGACACCGACTCACGATTCAAGACCAACTCCGAAACCCGTCCAAAACGCTCACGCAGCCGTTCGAGTACCACCACCTCCTGTCGATCCGTACACTGCACAAAAAAACAGCCCGCACCTTCATTATTCGCGATCGCTTGGAAAAGCTGCCCGAACACATCCTCCTCAGTCTCCGGCTCTAGCTCATCCTCATCCCACATTAAAAAATCATTGATATTCACGTTTCTGCTCCTGGTGCAATGCCCACCGATCGCGGAATAACTTCGCACCCTGAATCAAGGGATGCACCCCATACCACGTCACCATTTCTTCTAAATCATCATCAAAAAAGCGATATTCCAGGATGCAACGCTTCGCTAGCAAATCACGGTACACCCCATCCGCATCATTGGGCTTGCGTTTCGTGGTATGAACCTCCAACAATGACGGCCACTCTTCCTCACTCAGTGCCGCCATGTAGGCCGGACGAAAATTGGCGATCGCCCGTTTCACCTGCTTTTCGGTAATCGGCAAGGTCGTCGCTAAGTTCACCGCATTCCGCGCCACATGCATCAAATCGCGCAAATGACCCCCACAGCTAAAACAGAGCAAATCTAACACCGGTTGAGACTCAAAGACCCCCGGCACAACCTCTAAATCCGTCACATTTTTAACCCGCTTGGCGATCGCCTCCCGCAATAGCCCCATACCCGCATCAACGGTCTCCGTGCTGTCACGATCCTGCACCATCACCATCGGCAAAATCTGCGGCTTGCCATAGATGTCCTGCAAATCGCTCGCTGACTTGGAATACAGGAGCGAAATCGGCGCAGTATAAACCATGTGACACTTGAGCGACTTCATCAGCTCCGATCGATGGATAAAAATATCCTCTAAATTACTCGGCTTATCGTCGGGATAAATCGGCACAATGCGATCAAGATTATCCGCAATCACCACAATTCGACTGGCAGGATGGTTGCCCTGGTTCCGCGCATTCTCGATAAACTCATTCAGCGCTTGCACTAACGATTCGGTATTGGCCTCAACCAACTTCCGAATCTCTTCCCGCTTCGACGGATCGGTGCGTACCGTTGCTGTGATCTTAGAAAACATCGGAATCGCCGTCTCTAAACTGAGCTTCTCAAGCGACACCTCCGTTAACGCTAAATCCCGGAGCTTTTGCCAGCGATCGTTTAACCAACTGACGATCGGCTTGGTATCGGCCTTATCCTTCAGCTTTTCGAGCAATTGCCGCGTACAGGACAGCAAAATGTCCTGATACTGCGTATCCTGAAAACTCAAATCCCCTGCGTCGTCCGTCGCTGCTGCGAAATACACCACCACAAACCCCTCTTGCTCCAGGAATTGTGCCAGCCGCTTCAGCTCAGTCGATTTACCACTGCCTCGATGTCCCGAATAGAGTTGGTAGGTGTTGTTCTCATCATTGATGATGTAGCCACCTAACTCTGTCAAGATATTTTCATCACCACGTACATCTTGAAAGTCTACGTAGCGAGGATCATCGGGCTCTAGTGGTGAATCTGGCTTGAAGGAGTTGAAGAGGTCTTTTTTCAGTTGTTGAGGATTGATCATGACATTTGTCCCTGGGATCGCCTTACAGATTGTGTGATGTCAAATAGTTTAGATAAAACCGCCTGTGGGTAGTTCAAGGGCTAGGTCAAGCTCCACATCGTTATACACCCACGAATCCGCCGGAAATGTCTCGAACGTTGTCAACGCGGCTAGTCCTGTCGGATATGGTAAGGCGAGGGGACATGCAGGCGATCGCCCAGTGCCATTTTAGCCACGCCCCAGATCCTCCGTCCTCTCGTTCCAACGTACCGATCAACGCTAGGCTAGATCTCAGATCAATCGGCGACTTCAATTGATCGACATATCCCGCAACACTCGCCGAACCCCCATGACTGCGACTCCGACGTATACCGCCGATCGTTACACCCCGCAAACCCTCGCCCGTGCGCGGCGGGCGATGCGCTGTGCGCCGTTTTCGCTGGGATTGTATGAGGAACTCCAGGAACGGGGTGTACCGTTGGCGACGATCGCCGGTCGGGCTGGCGTGAATCATGGGTTTACGAAAGTCGCGATCGCAGAACTGCCCGCAGAAGATGAGCTGTTATGGTTAAGCGTCGTGGGAATTTTGCGCCGCGAAGTCGATGGACAGGGAATTACAGATAGTTTTCGCTTAACGCCGCTCGGTCGGATTTTGGTGGCAGAATGGCGTGATCTCGGATCAGTGTGGATGTCACGCTTGAGTTGGGTCGATCGGCTGCGAAACTGGGCGCGACGCTGGTTACGTTTGCCGTATTAACTCCACACGAAAGATTTTGACCCTCCAATCGATTGCAGACCGACGGAGAATCCTCGAAATCCCCCTGGGATGTGATCCCACCGTTCCCGCCACGCACCGCAATTCAGGCCAAGCCGATGAGTTGTGAGGCGCGATTTTTGCGTTTCTCGATCTTTTTTTACCCCGATCGCTCAGATTGTCATCAAAACGTTACTTTTTTTGTCGATAATATATTGAGGAAAAGGGACATTCTGATTGAAACAACTGATTCTTGAACAGTATGTCAGTGGAGAGGAAGCTAGGCACAATTAAGATACCTCTAAAAATGTATTCACTCGATCCAATCATCCCTTAACGTAGTCTGCAACCTGTTTCGATTTCATAACGATCCTAATCAAAAAAAACATGAGTGTAACGTGTCATTTCATCGTTGATGGTAACCCTGCGCTGTTATTCGCAAGCCGCAACGGCCTACCCGAAAAAGTTCTACCTAAACTGACTCGTCTACTGAATAATTTCTGGGATGAGCGTGATACCGCTGGTGAACATTCTCATACGCCAGAATGCTTGCTAGCGCAGCTTGTGGTTCGCTTCGGGTTCGAGATTTGTGAGGATGATTTCTCCAATCTGCGTGTGGGTCTGGCCTATGATGCGTCGGTGGACTATCTCTATTGGATCGGTAGCGATCGCAATGTGAGCGTTTGGGTTCCCGAAGACGCCTACCGCAAGGACCCCTCGCTTGGTCTTCAAGGTTGTCGCCGCTTACCCCAAAGTGTAGCCGTCGCTTAACACCATTCCGACGAGCGATCGAAACGCCATTTTTACGGTGGATCACAACCAACATGCGTGTGACGATCCTCTGCTCCCAAGCTCAAAAAGCGAGCATCTCCAGGTGAGATCCTCGCTTTTTGTCTGGGCAAGGGTTGGAACAGACTTGAGAAACAGCGTCTTACACCCAAGCTCCGCCGCATTTCAGGAGCCCATATCTTGCATATTAAAAATGAACGGTACACTACCGGACTTGTCGCCCATCACTAAAACCTTCGGCATCTGCGCACCTCCCTCACGCCATGCCTGAATGGCTTCCTTCTGAAGTACGAGCTCACCCCCTTGGGCTTTTAGGGTTTCGGCCAGCAGTTTTTGCGCCTCTGCCTTACCGCGAGCCCGGTTAATATCAGCCTGCGCTTCCTGTTCGGCTTGTTGGGCGATGTAGACAGCACGGCGGGCTTGCTGTTCTGCAATTTGTTTTTCCTCGACGGCCTTAGCAAACTCGCGTGAGAAATTCAGATCAATCACACTGGTGTCGAGCACAATAATGTTGTACTTGGCGAGACGTTCCTCTAAGGCCACATCAAAATCTTGCTTTAGAGCACTCCGTTCTGTGATCGATTCTTCTGCGGTTCGCCGTGCTGCTGCAATTTTGAAAGCTTCTTGAGTTTGTGGAGCGATAACTTTGGCGACGAGGTTGGATAGTGTGCCTTGGGTGCGACGAATATTGACGATGTGGGCGGGGTCGAGACGGAAGTTAATCGCAAAGCGTCCGGTCAGGTCTTGCAGGTCACGGGTTGAACTTTGAGCGGGAACTTCAAATTTTTGAATCGTGACATCGTAGACATCCACAACGGAGATCAGAGGTGGTTTTAAGTGTATGCCTTCGAGGAGTGCGCCATCGCGGGCTTTGCCGAGGATGCTGATCACGCCTGCTTGCCCTGGGTTAATGATGACGAAGGAACTGAGGGCGAGGAGGGCAATCAACGCGATAACGACGCCACTAATCAGGGCTGAGACGTTTTGAATGGGAGGCTGGGCGTTACGCATAGTTAAGACAGATCAACGAAGTTTGAGAAACCCGATAAGGCCGCTTCTTAGGCTAACAGACGACTTGCGAGGGTGTGAGGAGGGGATCACCACGCGATCGGGGGTCTACGATGGCTCTGGCTTGGGGTGCAGTGGAGACGAGTGGATTGGAGAAACAGCGGCGAAGACACTCCCGCCGGTGGTTGGTTTGGCTGTGGGCTCCTAACGAATCGATTCGGGGTGACACGATCGTGTCGATGTTCCGAATTGGTTGTGCGGAGGGTGCGGGGGTCTGGAGGCGGTGTCGTTGGTCTCGTCAACTGGGATGGTTTGGTGAAATTTGGTGTAATCAATATGACGATCGCCACTGGGTTGCAACTCAATGACATCGACGAATCGACGATTCCAATACAGGTCGTCAATCGCGTAGAAATGACTGGCATGAATATTCTGTGACAGCGTTTCATCTAACCCCGTCAGCATGACCACAATTTGGGTTTGCCATTGGGTTAATTCTTGGCGCGTAATGCCGTATAGCGGGCTATCTTGATCGATCGGATGCATCACCATCATGGACATGGAAAAAACGGGGGTTTCCGATCGCATCAGTTTCAGATCGTGTAAACGTCGAATGACATGCCCCTCGGCGGACACTTCGGGCTTCAGAATACTGACCCGAAACATCGCTTCCACAATAAAATTACTGCGTTGATTTGCGGCACGAAACATCAGCGTCGGGAGGCCGTTATAGTTGCAAATCACGGCACATTTACTAAACATGACTCGCGCCGTAGGCAGCATAAATCGAGCCAGCATCAATCCGGTTGCCATTGCCACCCACAGCATCCCCATCAAAGCCTCGATCATAACGATGATGTGGACATAATTACTGGTGGGGTACATGGCGCCATAGCCGATCGTTGCCATCGTTTGCACGCTAAAGAAAAATGCATCCGAGAAGGTTTCGTTGGTATTGGCGATACCCTGAAGGTCGAAGGAATAGGCGATCGCAAACAAAAAATTAATCGCAACGTAGGCCACACCAATAATTCCTAGAAATTGCGGCCAGCGAATCGTCAGGAGCCAATGAGATAAATCGCTCCAGTCAAACAACGGTAACCCCGTTTGAATCAAACGATACTTTCCCATCAAATGAATCGCACCGCGATGTTGCCGCCATTGTTTAACACCGTTGTGATGGTTAAACAATCGGCCAAATAGGCGCATTAACAGCGATCGTTTTCGAGTCATCATGCCTCCCTAGGTGAGACTCTATCCTAGCTAAGTTATGGCAGAAGGGGAGAAGAGGAATAATGTTGAGCGATCGAACTTGTTTAAGTTAAACCCTAAAAATCTAATGTTTTGTTGCTATTTATGGTTGCCTGGAGTTAAAGCTGTTCTAATAGATGCAATTTCGGAGTCAAAGAAAATCATGATAATCGGCTCTGGATTGTCAATTTTAAACGCCCTGAAGTTATTTAACGTGATTTTTAAAATCATCGTTTTTTAGGAGTTAGATTAAACGCTATGGCACTGACTTGGAATGCATCTCTGGAAACTGGAATTCCTGACATTGACGCTCAACACAAGCAATTAATCGACAAAATGAATGAGTTAATTAAGGCGATTCAAAGCAATCAAGACCAAGCCACCATCCAACGAATTGTATCGTCCTTGAGTTCGATCGCGAATTTACATTTTGGCTATGAAGAAACTTGCATGAATCGTTATCGCTGTCCGATCGCAGAAAAGAACAAGATGCTCCATAGTTTATTCACTCGAAACTTCAGTGAAATTCGTCGAGAGTTACTCTTGAGTGGATCGAGCCCTGAACTGAAAACACGAATTGAAAAAGACCTGTTAGATTGGTTTGGGACGCATATCAAGGGGATCGACACCCAGCTTAAATCCTGTATGGATTAAGATACGATCGTTTTAACGGCTGAGTTATCCTAAACTCACCGAGGATTGCCCAATTTTTTGGGCTTAAATTCCATAACTTAAACGTTATTAGGATAACAACTATTCGTGCGTTCTAAAATATATCGACAAACATTAATTCTATTACTGGCTAGCACGCTGCTACCGGCAATTATTATCGGAGGGTATGGGACACTGGTTTCCAGTCATGCACTGCGTAAAGCTAGTATTTTGCAACAAAAAATAGTGATTGCAGACCATCGGAGAGAGTTGGATTATTTCCTGGAAAATAATCGGTCTGATCTCAATTTCTTACTGAAGGTTCCGCCAATTCAAGGGATTATCCGAGCCCGGATGAATCAAGGGAATGATGTGACGGGAAATTCGACAGAGGCGATGTGGAATCAGCGTCTGAATACAATTTTTGTTTCACTAATGTTGGCGAAACCCTACTACAGAAGTTTGAGTTATCTGGATCTGGACGGGCGCGAATTGGTGCGTGTCGCTCAGCAGGGTGGACAGGTGACGATCGCTTCGGGGTCGAAGCTGGGTCATCAGCGTGATCGGTTTTACTGGCAGGCCATCAATACTCTGCCCAATCGAGAGGTCTACGTGAGTGCGGTTCATTCGAGCGACCAGACCTCCGATGCTCTCAGTCTCTACTTGGCACAGGTGGTCTTGAGTGATACCGGTGAGCGTCAGGGCTGGATTGTGGCTCAGGTTTCCCTGGATTCGACCCTGGTGGCGGTGGGCGAGGTGGCTTCAGAAACGGAGCGAATTACAGTGTTGGACGAGTCGGGGGCGTATCTTTACGATACGGCGCAGGTGCAGCGTCGCACGTCCGGGAAGTCTGGGCCCAATTTGGCGGGACAGATGCAGGGGGCGGGGAATATTCGCGAGGAGTATGAGGCCACGGTGGTGGATCGGTGGTTTCAAACGGAGGAGGTGTATGGTGTGCGATCGCGGGGGGATCTGATCGGATCGACGCGGGTGGATCTGGGGTACGGCGATGGCAATGCGTTGATCTTGCTCTACCGTCAGCCGGAAGCGGTGGCCTTGCGTGATGTTCGCAGTTTAAAACAGGTGTCCCTGATGGTGATCGTGGTTTCGGCGACGATCGCAATTCGTTTAGCCCTAGCTCGGCTGCGTTATTTACAACGTTTTGTGCGTCAATTGGTCAGTCAGTTGGCCTCAGCCTGTCAACAGATTGTGGTGACAATGACGGAGCAGGAAGCCGTGACCAGCCATCAATCGGTAGCGGTGAACGAAACTGCCAACACCATGGAGCAATTGGGCGCAACCTCTCGTCAGTCGGAGCAGCAAGCTATGGTGACGGTGGATACGGTGCAGCAGGCACTCGAAAGTTCAGAAACCGGCAGCCGATCGATCGGTGAAACCTTGGCGGGGATGTCCGAAATGCGGATGCGAGTCCAGACGATCGCCACTCGCATCCAAACCCTCAGCGCCCAAGCCCAGGAGATTCGCCAGATTTCGCGCCTGGTGTCTGAGATGGCACGTCAGACCAATATGTTGTCGTTGAACGCTGCGATCGAGGCGGTCCGAGCTGGCGAACGGGGGCGAGGTTTTGCCGTCGTCGCCGATGAAATCCGGAAGCTGGCCGATGAAAGTGGGTCATCTGCTGCCCAAATCGACGAGATTGTTATGAGCATTCAACAGGGAGTAGACGCGGCAGTTTGTGCGACGACGGACGGGATCGAAACCCTGGAATTTAGTTTGACCGCGTCACACAAGGCGGCAACGGCTTTTACAGAGGTCAGCGACGCCATTTGTGTGGTGGCTCTCAACAATCAGGATATTGCGCGTTTACAAAAACAGCAGGTGCTGGCGATCCAACAGACGATCGAGGCGATCGAGACCATTGATCAGGGGATTCGCGAAACGGTACTGGGTATGGGTCAAACCCGTCTCGGCACGGAACAGCTCAACCAAACCGCTCAGGAATTGGACGCGAAATTTTAGACCCATCCCACGCCATTGCCAAAAGCTTCGCGTTAAGCTGGGATATCGTCTCGACAAGCGGCTAGGCTCGAACGGCCATGGTCGCGATCGGTGCGATGCATCCTCGGTTCGATCTCCTGGCGATGTTCCGTCGAGGTTCTGCCCATCTTTTCGTTTAATCCTTTGCTCGATACGACTGTGGTGCCATGCCCCTAACGCTGCGTACGCTCAAAAAGACGGTTTTCAAGCAACGCCCGCTCCAATCTTCCGATCTCGAAGAAGCGGAAAAATATACGGTCGAGGCCAACCAAGAATTTAAGATTGACACCTTTGCCGCCGAGCGCCGACATCTGCGCTTTGCGCTTAGTGATGGGCCGCTCAAGGGTCTAGACACCTGGTATGGCTTTGAAGAGCATATTGAGATTACGGGCAATACGACCGGCCTGAACAGTCTGCTGTATCCCAAGCCACGACCACGCGCCATCAAACTCGAAGTGCCGTATCTGTCCCAGCTCGATAACTTCGAGAACCCGACAGGAGCCTGTAACGTCACCTCACTGGCGATGTGTCTCAAGTATTTTCGGATTCCGCAGCGGACCCAGGCCGCTCAGTTTGAGGATGAGCTCTATCGCTATGCGATCGGGAAAGGCTATAGCCGTCACAGCCCCTACGATCTAGCCAAAATCGTGAAAGATTACGGCGGCCAAGATGACTTTCGGGTCAACGCGACCATCTCCCAGGTTCAGGACTGGCTTTCCGATCGTAAACCCGTGGTCGTGCATGGTTATTTCACATCATTCGGTCACATCGTCGTGTTGGTGGGTTACGACGAAACCGGCTTTTTTGTCCATGATCCCTACGGTGAATGGTTCTCAACGGGCTACCGCACCGACCTACCCGGTGCTTACTTAAAGTACTCGTACAAGCTCATTCAAGATCGGTGCATTCCCGACGGGGATTTCTGGGTTCACTTCATGGGGGCTTAGGGTCACTGCGTTGTAACTCTGAGTCGCGAGTTGTCGGGTGGGCTATACCCACCCCCAGGGCAAACGCATACTCACCGATGACAGTCGATTTTCCCTCATCCCCCAGCCCCTTCTCCCAGAAACGGGAGAAGGGGAGCCAGATTTGACTCTGAAAAGTCCCTCTCCCGGCCTGGGAGAGGGATTTAGGGTAGGGCGATTTGGGTATGCGTTTGCCCTGTACCCACCCCGACCAAAGCGCAGTTAGATTTAGACCTCGTGCATCCTGTTAACCAACGATGCAGCGGGTCAGAGTGAGCGGGTCAAAGTGATGCGCTTAATCGCTCTCCGGTTCCGTCTCGATGCTCACCTCTAGGGTGTCTTCATCAATCTGAACGTAAAGAATATTCGGCTGACAGCATACCTGGCAATCTTCGACATAGGACTGGGAAAGGCCAGCACTGATATCGACAAAGGTGGTACTGACTTCGCCGCAAAATGCACAACTGTAGTCTGCTGTTGTTTGCACCGCCTAACCCCCTGGGTGTTCCTGAGCCATGCGCCGACATTCCCGTTGGGTTACCTCGTGGCGATAGCGAAACATATCGCGTAATCGATCGTTGACGAACCAGCCGATCGCCGCTTCCGCCAGTTCGCCACCGGGTAGCATGTAGGCGATCGAATCCGTGAGACGCGTTTTTCCTTGATCCTCCTCAAATTCGTGACGATGAACCCAATGGTCGAGCGGGCCATCGACTTGCTCGTCGATAAACAGACGGTTAACGGTACATTCTGTGTGACGAGCCAACCACCGCAACGGGAGGGGGCCGAGATGAATCGTAAACTCTGTTTCCGCACCCACGCCCAGCCCGCCCTCACGTCGAATCACGTCCACCGGCTGCCACGGTGGTGTAATTAATTGCAGGATATCCGGGCGTTCATGGAATGCCCAGACCGTCGCAACGGGAGCCTCGATCGTCGAGGTGTAGTGAAAATTCAGCACGGTGGCAGTACGGTAGGTGTAATTGAGGGGGTGGTCAGGTTAATCGATGATGGCATCGAGCAACACATCCGCGAGGGATCGGTGTTTCATCGTATCGATATCGATCGTATCGACAATATCGAATTTGGCTCCAGCTTCCACCAGATTGTCATCCAAGGCTTTGAGATATTCGGTCACTTTCGGATCGTTGCCCACCTGGATAAAGGATATCGCCAGCTCTTCATCGCGATCGATCTGCCGGGACGCACGCACAATTTCCTTCATCACTGCCTTGCGATCATCCGGTTCACCATCGGTGATCACCAGCATCGTTTCACCGTTGGGCTTGGTTTCGCCGTTCTTGCGTCGTTCAAAAAAGTTCTCAAAGGCATGTTCGAGCACTTCGGCTAAATTGGTGCGGCCCACGGGCTGATTTTCCTCAAAAATCTGCGCCACTTTTTCGGTGGTGACGTTGTCGTACCGGCGGAACGTGCTGGAGAACAGATATACCGTAATGCCGTCCGGGTCGAACTCCTCGCACTTGCTCGCAAGGGCGATCGCCGAATCCCGAACCGAGTTCCAACGGCTTTGGTTTTGCTCACAATCTTGGGTGGACATGCTGCCACTGCGATCAACGATCAGCGTATAGTCGCGATTTTCTAACACGGTTTGCCTCTCGAAATGGGAAATATTGCGGGGAAGACGGGCGGCCTAGGGCGTGTCATCAAGCAATCGTCAAACCCGGATCGGGTCGGCGGGGAAATCACCCAACCACCAATGAGGGACGATAACCCTTGCTCGGTTCGCGATCGAAATTGAGATCGAAATGGATTGATGACAGCCCCTAGGGTCATGGGAGATCGTCACGGTCAACGGAGTGAGACCGGACGACACCAAACCCGGTGGAGGCGCGATCGACCCGTGGGGGTGTTGCGTCTTCTGGCATGGTAACACCCCAATTTTGATCGCGTGGGGGGTGCAGAGCGGGGATCAGGCGCGACAGGTGGGGTGATGTTGCGGAAAAATGAAACCGCAGGAGGGGGGTGGTTCGTCCATCCAACGGCTCGATCGCCGGGGATCGGTTGCTACGCTGGACGATCGTCGTTTAGGGCGAGACCTCGGGGTGACGCAGTAATTTGAGGATGGGGTGATCACGCCGCACCAAATCCGCCACCGCGCGACCAATCAGCGTACAAACGATGACATTATCGATCGCAATATTTTCACGATCGATCCAGGCGGCTAGGAGCTCACGGGTGATCACCTGATCGCGAATGGGTTTCGCACTCGGAAAACGGCTCAAGCGATTATTGCTCAAGGAGGTGGAGGAAAAGGCGGGATCGCCAGGGTGGGGCTGGGGGGAATCCGTGTCAGCGATCGGGTGATCCTGGGGGGTCTGAGCCGGTTCCCCTACCTTCGGAGACGCCGGGTCGATCTCTGCGGCGATCTCCTCGGTGATCTCCTGAGCCATCGGATTCATCGGGGTTTCGTGGGCTGGATCGGAGGTTGTGGTGTGATCGAAATGCAGCGATTCGAGGCTGACATCCAGGTCATAGGACGCCCCGATCGGCGATTCTCCATCTTCCGTAGACGATGATCGATCCATCGTGGTGGTGGTGGCTGCGACGGATCGATCCGTGTCCATCACACCGCCAGCCGTTGGGGTTGGGGTAGCATTCTCGATAACACCGCCGGAATCCTGGGGATCGCGACCCTCAGTTTCTAGGCGGGTGTTGGAGGATGCGTCGATCGGAGGGGTGGCAACCGTGGCGGCGCGTTCCCGATCGTCAATCTCCGCCGTCAAACGCATTAGCGCCAGCAGTGGGACAATATCGTCCAAGGAAAATTCGATCGCCATGCCGCGATCGTGTTGGGCAAACTGTGCGTAGGACTGCGCCGCTTTCCAATGAGCCGGGATCGCAGCACCGAGGGGTCGCACCAAACAGCCCAACACCCAGGCTGAATCACTCGTGGCAGTGGCCTGGGGATCGTTGGGGGCGTTCTGGATCGCCGCCCAGTAGCGATCGAGTTGGGCGCAAAGTTGCCGCCCGTTCTCCGAGGTTAAAGCACCGAGACCAATCCGGAGAATGTGAGCGGTAGGGGGTGGAGTGGGGGTCGCTGTGGGATGGAGATCGGAGGTCGGGGACGTTGCAACGGTGTTGACGGTTTCAAGGTGGGATAACGCCTCTCGTGGGGTCTCGGTGAGCGCAGATGTTCCCTCAGACGACATCTCAGACCCCACAGGAGGAACGTCTGGTGGTGTGGGGTGAGATGGCATCTCGGGCGTCGTCACATCGAGAATTTCAAGCTCGATCGTGATCGGAAACGTCCGTAACTGGGGATGCAACACCACGTCATGCACCCGAAACGAAATTTCGGCAATGGTTGTTCCCGTGGACCGTTCCCGATCCACTGGGGGGATGGGGTCATCAATGGTGAGATCACAGCCCTTAAGCTGGGCAAACGCCTGACCGATCGCCTGACTCACCTCCCAGTCATCACCGAGGCCATCGTTCGCCAACTCTCGCACGATCGCCCCAAAACGCAACTCCACCGGTTCGAGCGGGTCGGTCTCGACGGGCTGGAAATTATCAGCACACCAGTCGATCGCGTCGTGCAAATCCACCGACTCGCGCACCAGAGCCGCCACCTGGGCCCGATCAAAGGGATACAGCGGTGTCGGAGGGACAAGATTGCGTGCGTGGTAAAACGTTTGTAACCAGCACTCGATCGCCTGTTCGATCACAGGGCTCCCCGCCATCGTGGGCAAATTGAGCCACCGGGCCGAAATGATCTTCGACCAGATCCCAGGTATCAGGATGCATTGCCGACACAAAGAGGACGCCAAAGCGCCGTGTGCGGGTTCGTAGCCGATCGCCCAGCCATTTAATCAGCCCCACCGCGACCCGTTCTTTCTGCACGCCGGGGTCTGGAATTTCGGGATGCTCAAAACAGTCAAAGGCGATCGTCAGCGGTGCATACTGCTCGATCGCGGCCAGGAGATTGAGCGTCATTTGCCAAGCGTGGGACTCGGAATTTTGCACCCGTGGTTGGGGCAATCCCAGCTCATCGCGCTTCCAATTGGGAATCATCAGGCCACTTAGCCATTTACGGGCGTAGGGCAACTGGTGCGGGCAAAGGGTCCAAAAGATCGCCCGCACAATATCCGGATCATCAATATCAGGACGCACCCGAAAGAAGGCTTCGGCAATGCGATCGATCCAGGCTTGGTTTTGCTCGAGGGGGTTGCGCGACAGCAGATCGAGGACACTACGGGGCGAAAACTGTTTACGAGTCTGGTCCAGTCCGCTCAAGGCGTGATTGGCCAAGGAGATCGCGAGCTGTTGCCATTGCAGCAACCCACTCGGCATCCGTCGCACGAAACTATCACCGATCGCCCGCAAAAACTGCTGACGAACCGCCTGCCCTTCGGAAAATTGCTGAACATTGAGATAAACAAACAGACCGGGCGTCGGGGCCGTATGAACATGCTGTCTTAAGCGATTAAGTTCATGGGTTTTGCCCGTTCCCGTGTGGCCGAGCAGGGTGACCGCCGCGACGGTTTCGCCCCGGCAGACCCGACCATAGGCTGCATACAGATGCGATCGCGCTCCGACGTTAAGTTGGGACGAATCCGCCTGACGATCGATCCAAACTTCGGGCTCACGCACCGTGCTTGCATCGACAAAGGGGTTATGGCTCGAAATTCCAGCGTTTAGCGCTTTGATCGATGACGGGACAATAGAGGAAGAATTCATCGGCAGCCTCAATGCAAGTCCAACAAGTCCAGCAAATCCAGTAGATCGAACCACTTCGATCCATTCATGCCCTCAAACCTAAGCGATCGGTCTACACAAGCTTGACTGTCCCGTAAATACACGACCATGACATCTCCAACGTGGTTTCGCCCGCATGGGGCTAAGGTGGGCCAACAGAACACCCACTAGGTGGACACAACAACAAATTGACGCGCTTCTTCACAGTAACGCCATGCTAAACCCGCCGGATCTTTCTGGCGAGACCAGACCTCAAAATCTGGCTTGAGCTTGCGAACACCGATCGTGCTAGAACTGACCCCCAAGCGTCGTGCAAGTTGTGCCTGAATTAAAGGCTCCGGGCTTGCTTGACGATCGAGGAGTGTCGTCGTTGGCTGGCTGGTCGATCGGGGCATTTCCGGGACGACGTCAGGAATTGTTACGGGGATGGCGTTGTGTGACGAAGTGACGGCTAACGGGTTCACCGCCAACGAATTGACGGCGGCAACGGATGGGGACGGCAAACCCGATGCGGGGGAAGGACTGGCCGGGTTGTGGTGTGAAGTGTGATGTGAAGTTGGGGTTACCTCCAGCCGTTGGGGCAAACCGGATGGATCGGGTGTGCGATCAATCAGGCGGTGTGCGTCCAACGGATCACGCACCAACACCACCGGCTCGCGGCTCGACGGCGTTGCCGTGGGATCAATCTCAAGCGCGATCGGAGCCACCCCATCCCCCACGATGCGACGTTGCCAAACCCAAACCCCCACCACGCCAGCGACCGCAGATAACAACAGCAGATTCAGCGTCAGCACGATCGACAACAACGTCTGAAGGAAGGTTTGCAAGAAGGCGAGCGCCCCTTGCAAAATCGCCGGGACAAGCAAGAGCGCGGCTAACACCCCCAGGGCATACTTCACGTAATCCAAGGGCGCTGCTTTCACGAGGTCAGGTTGATCGGAGCGAAAAGGCATAGCGGCGGGATGGGGGCAAACAGTCTAAGGGTCAAACAACGCAATAGATTTCAGTGGATTCATCGATCGATCCACTCGATCAACAGGTCAAGGCTGAGGATGCATCCGGCGATCCCACCCCTCAAGGGGGTGAAATTTCCGAACGCTCGGCAAAAAACCGGCTCCCTATAATGAGTCTAAGAGCGATCGCGTCGTACGACGAACTGGCCGGTGAGATCTTTCGTCCGATCGAGCACGACATCCGACGATCATCCTCCCTGGGTTTGATCGTGGCAGTCTTCGATCGATCAACCCTAAACGGTATGGAAAGTCGCCCGATTTGTGCCAGAAATCTGCCCGCCTCCTACCCGCACCCTGCCCGAACCCTGACTGAACCCTGACT
>RDYZ01000236.1 GCA_004293855.1 Oscillatoriales cyanobacterium
TTTGAAGTCCATGTCACCGAGGAAATCCTCAATGCCTTGGATATCCGTCAGGATGCGAACTTCATCGCCTTCCTTAATCAGACCCATCGCCGCACCGCTTACCGGTTTGGTAATCGGTACACCGGCGTGCATCAGCGACAGGGTCGAACCGCACACAGAACCCATCGAGGTCGAACCATTCGACGACAGGACTTCCGAGACGACGCGAATCGTGTAGGGAAACTCCTCTTTCGAGGGCAACACCGGCAACAACGCACGTTCCGCAAGCGCACCGTGGCCGACTTCCCGACGACCGGGCGATCGCATCGGTCGCGTTTCACCCACCGAATAGGGCGGGAAGTTGTAGTGATGCAGGTAGCGTTTTTCGTTTTGGGGATTCAGGTCGTCGAGTTCCTGAGCATCACCGGGCGTTCCGAGGGTCGCCAACGACAGAACCTGGGTCAGGCCACGATTAAATAAACCGCTGCCGTGAACCCGCTGCGGTAGCACACCAATTTGGCAGGAGATCGGACGCACTTCGTCGAGTTTGCGACCGTCAACCCGGACGTTATCTTTAATGATCTGCGCCCGCATCAGCTTCTTGGTGACGCTTTTGTAAACCGTGCCGAGGGCTTTGCTATTGTCGTCTACCGCCACACGGACCGGATCATCCTCCTTCAAGCCCTGGATGGTTTCCGCAATTTCAGCCTTCAGGGTGTCGAGAGCAGCATCACGTCCGGCTTTGCCTAGGTCAAAGTTGGAGAGAATGGCTTTGATTTTCTTGGTCGCTGCTTTGGTGACGTAATCTTCCAGGGTGGAATCGGTGACGGGCGGCTCGGCAACCACCAGGGAAATTCCCAGTTCCGCCATGATTTCCTCTTGGGCGGCAATCAGATCGCAGGCAGCTTCATAACCAAAGTCGATCGCCTCGATAATGTCCTGCTCGGGCAGGCAACTCGCCCCCGCTTCCACCATGACGACGCCATCTTTCGTTCCGGCAACGATGAGATCCAGGTCGCCATCGCGGATTTCGTCATGGGTGGGATTGATGATAAAGTCATCACCCACCAAACCGACGCGCACGGCGGCCATCGGTCCGTAAAAGGGAATTCCGGCGAGGATGGTGGCAAAAGATGCACCCGTTACCGCCAGAACATCGGGGGGGACAAATTCATCCACCGACAGGGTTGTGGCGACGATTTGGATGTCATCACGCAGCCAGTGCGGAAAGAGCGGACGCATGGGGCGATCGATCAATCGACTGGTCAGCGTCACTTTCTCCGGCGGACGACCTTCGCGGCGAAGGAAACCACCGGGGATCTTTCCTCCGGCATACATCCGTTCTTCGTAATCTACGAGCAGGGGTAGGAAATCAATTCCTTCACGTCCAGACGATCGCGTTGCCGTAACGAGAACTGCCGTATCTCCCGACTCTACCAACACGGAACCACCGGCTTGCGGTGCGAGTAAACCAACCTTCAGTCGAATATCCCGTCCGTCAAAGGATATTGACTTTTCCATTTCTTTCATGCAGGACTCTTATCCTTATCGATTTTACTTATCTTCACTTAACGTTCGACTGTGGCAATCCTAACATTTATTAAGATCGTGCCGGGATCAGAGGTAGACCTGACACGCGCTTCTGGTTTGACCGTATGGGGATTAGCAAACAGGCAGCGGCCCTTGCAGACGATGCGTCCGAACTCACGTCGTCTCAAACGTTTGGCAACAATGCCCTTCTCGTTTCTTTTGAGACCGCATTAATCTTAGTGCATTTGGCTCGATCGCTGCGGTCATCGCGGCCTGCCCGCCCTTAACAGCGTTGATATCGCATCCCGCCAGGGAGTTGAATAATCCAGTCCATGAGTTCCAGTTGGGAGAGGGCGGCCAGTAGTTCGCCGCCGGGAAGTCCCAGGGTGACGGCAAGCTGATCGATCGTGATGGGTTCGTAGGGGACGGCTTCGAGAACGCGACGCAATAGCTCTGGAAAGTTGGGGGGAATTTGGCGGGTTTGGGGGTTGGTGGTGGTGTACCGCTGGGGGTCGAGTCCGGGTAGGCCACTGAGCAAGTCTAGGAGGTGTTGTTCGTCGAGTACGAGTTGGGCCGCACCATCGGCGATTAGGCGGTTGCAGCCCCGTAGATTGGGGTCGTCGAGGGTGCCGGGAATGGCGATCGCCTCGCGGCCATAGTCGTTGGCGAGGCGGGCGGTGATCAGTGCGCCCGATCGCTCTGGGGCTTCGGTGACGATCGTGGCGCGACTGAGGGCGGCGACGATCCGGTTGCGAGCGGGAAAATGTTCGCGGCGGGGAGGTGTTTGGGCGGGATATTCACTCAGGATTAAGCCCTGATCGCGAATGGCGGTGTAGAGTTTGCGATTGGAGTCGGGATAAATCACATCAACGCCCGTCCCGAAGACGGCGATCGTGCGTCCGTTGTGACGCAAACAGGTTTCGTGGGCGATCGCGTCGATGCCTGCGGCCATACCAGACAGAATTGTAAACCCTTTGTCCACAAGGGTTTCCGTGAGTCGTCGTGTCCAACGTTTGCCGTATTCCGAAGGGCTACGTGTGCCGACGATCGCCACACTCGGCCTCTGACCCGTCAGATCCTCAGAGTGCGGCTCGCCCAGGTAGTGCAAAATGGGCGGCGGTAGCGGACTTTCCCGCAACAAGGTCGGGTAATCGTCATCGCCCAGGGTCCAAAAGTTAGGATTGGCGTTGGTGTAGCTGGCGTACAGGTGCTCTGGGTTGATCGTTAAACGTTGAGCCACGATCGAGGCAACGGTTTTTGCCCCAAACCCGTCGATCGCGGCCAGTTCAGCGGCACTTGCTGTCCAAGCGGCGGTCATCGAGCCAAATTGATCGCATAACGCCCGCTGGGATTTGGCACCAATGCCGCGCAACTGAGTCCAGGCCAGCCAGTACATCCGCTCAGTGGTATCGGTCATAGCGATTGAGGAAAGGTGTGGAAGAAGAAGACCGATCAAGTTCTATAGAATCGCGCGATCGTTCCCTAGGGCGTCTCGGCCTCTGAGGTGTCATCCTGGGCAAGGGCAAAGCGATCGGGGTGAGCCTCGGGATCTTTCAAGTGAGCGAATACGCTTTTATCACCGATATCATCGGGAATATTCTGCGTCAGCTTGCGACTGGCAAACAGCAATAACAACACCGCCCAGATTCCCAGTAAAACTTTTTCGCTCGCCACAGGCAAAATCCCCGCCATGTGCCCGACGATCGTAATCGGCATAATCGGCGTTAAAAACTTAGTTTCAGCCCGATCGAAACAAAACGCCTCCTTAAACGTAATTCCCGTCAAAGCCGCGAATAAACACCCAATACTCCAGAGGCGATCGGGATGGGTGTAAATTTCTGCGACCAGCGGCGTTTGCGTTTGGGTCAGCAGATCAAGCGACGCCAGAAACCCAATCAGCCAGAACAGTTGTAACAAACGATGAAGCGGACGCAGGTAAATATGAATGGTTAATAAACTAACGCCCAAACCTGCACCAAACACAATCCAGAGCGGTGTTAGCCAGTCCAAAACCTCCGGTGTTGTCCCAACGCCCAGCACCAACCCCGTACCGATCGCAAAACTTAGCGCACAAACCAGCAATCCCGCACGATAGATTTTTACTTCGAGGCGATCGCGCGGCGTAATTGTATATTCACCAAACTGCCCAAACAAAATTGGAGTTTCGAGGGTTGGTGGTTTGAGAGTCGGGTCAGTGTTTGTCATAGCCAGCTTGCGAAGTAACAGAGCAATCAAATTGATCAAACCGAGGCGATAGACCCCGATTCAGATGCAGTTGCAGCCATTTCAGGAAACGAGATATGTTTCAAGATGCAATCTATACATTATCGGCATCTTGCGTTTAGCGTTGGTTGCAATGTTCCGTGCGATCGCCTGGGAAATATCTCCTCTGGACTACGTTTCCCCAGGACCGTGAATCACCTCTGGGATTCCGTCACCTTCTACCGATCAAACACAGCATTAAAATTATGAAATATTCCGCCCTCCATCCTGTTCTAATTCCATGATTCTGTCTTTATCTACAGTCCGATCGCACCTGGTCACCATGTTTGTGTCCGGGATGATCGCAATCTGTGCGGTTCTGCTGCCAGTTTCCCCGGTCCTAGCCACCAGCGTTTACGATCTCCCGATCGTCAGTGCTGGGGATGACACCTGGACGATCGATGACGGTAACGTTCTCAGCCGCATTACCGAAACCAGTCTGACCAGCGCCTCCCAAGAGCTGCAAGCCAAAACCGGCGTAGAAGTCCGCTACGTCACCATTCGCCGCCTGGACTACGGTGAAACGATCAACAGCTTTGCCGATACCCTGTTTCAATCCTGGTTCGCCACACCTGAAGCCCAAGCCAATCAAGTGTTAGTCGCCCTGGACACGGTGACCAACAACGCAGCGGTCAAGGTCGGCGATCGTGCCCGTGATTTACTGACCAGCGACATTGCCGATAGCATTGCCAGCGCCACGATGATGGCTCCGCTGATCGAGGGTGATAAGTACAATCAAGCCTTTGGGGATGCGAAAGAACGACTTGTTGCCATTATTTCCGGTCAAGGTGACCCCGGTGCGCCGAGTTTGACCCAGGACATTGATATCGATCGCAACTTTGCCACAGCCGAAGAAACCGAAGCTTCGCGGAGTAATACAACCACGATCGTGATTGTCTTGCTAGTTCTTGCAACGGTAATTCCCATGGTGACCTATTACGTACTGTATCAATAACGCTTTCGGTATTCCACCCTCTTAAGTCACGTCAAATTAGGATGACCATATTAGGGCTGTGACACTCTAAATATCGAGTTGTTTTACCTCTAAATACGGGCCATCAGCAAGAAGATAACCGTTGAGATTAATCCATATTTCAACGGTTTTTTATTCATCTCGACGCAACTCAACCCTCGGTTTTCAGACAGATAGATTCACACGCAAGACCCATAAAAACGAGTCATCAGGACAAAGAGAATCACTCAATCATGAATCGATCCATCCGGCATTGTCGCCCCCGTTAAGATTGCTCCATTCAGTTTTGTTCCGTCCAAAATTGCATTTCGTAAACTTGCACCGCTGAGATTCGCACCACTCAGATTCGCACCACTCAGATCCGTTCCCCACAGATACGATTCCGCCAGATTCGCCTGAGTTAAATCGGCTCCAGATAGATCCGCTAAATTTAAGTTAACTTCACGCAAATCCGCTTCTCGTAAGTTCGTCGCCACCAACTGCGTTTTCATAAAATTGGCTCCGCGACACTGGCTCCGCTGAAGCTTTGATTTCACAATTGTTGCACCACGTAAATCTGCTTGATTTAGCGAAATTAGCGACATCATACTATCAGAGAGATTCGCTCCGGATAGATTCGCTGCATCAAGACTAACACCGCTGAATTTCACTTCCGATAGATCCATACCGCTGAGATCTAAATTTCCAAGTTGTAAGCCATTCATCCAGGCTCCTTTAAGCTTGACGCCATTCAGGCTGGTTCCGGATAAATTCGCACCACTGAGGCGTGCTCCAGAAAGATTAGACCAGTCGAGATTTGCACCGGACAGATTGGCCGATCGCAGGTTAATCCCGTTCAAATTTGCACCACACAAATTCACGTTGGGCAAGTTCGCACCGAACAACGAAACCCAGGTGACGATCGCTCCGCTCAACTTGGCCCCTTCCAGATCCGCGCGATCGAGCTGTGCCCCACGGAGATTCGCTTTCGTTAAATCCGCACCCCGTAGATCCGCGCAATTCAGTTTGGCAAAACTGAGATCTGCACTGTAAAGAAATGCTTCCACCAAGCTGGAATGGCTTAAAAAGCAGCGTTCTAAATGAGCGCGTGCAAGACTCGCAGAACTGAGGTTAGAACGAGATAAATTAGCCCGTGTTAAGGTTGCACCGATTAAATTCGCCTCCGCCAAATCACTATCACAAAAATCTCGATCGCCTTGAGCATAGCGCTCAATCAGCTCTTTCGTATTCATACATTTCATTCTACAAAGATTAGGCTAAAAAAGCCTACAAGGTGCAAACTTAGCTTGACAAGATGCAATCAAGACTTGATCGACAGCATCCTTGATTGATGACACAGAATTTAACAAAACTAACCGCACTGATTTGGGTTGTTTAGACTAGGAAATAACTGAACCCAAAACAGACTCAATCGATCAATCTAGCAACCCTATTCCTGACCAATCAAGGATGAATGCGTAACGGGAATGGCTCTCTTGGGAACTTATTTGAATCCAACGATGAATGTTATCCCAATGAAACCCAGTCACTATCCAATTGTATAACCCAATACGATCTGAATTAAAAACTCACACTCACCTGGTGTGAGTTTTCGATATACTAATGCGAGCAAGTACTACATCTAGCTGTATTTTCAGCTTTCTGTAGCGTTTTACACCATCAATAGTGGTTCTCGATTCAAACCAACCCGTCTATGCCGTCAATTCTTGCCTCAACGTCCACTCCTTTCCCCTCGACTGCTGTCCCGGCATCTCAGATTGAGGTGGTGCGCCGTGATGGGACAACCGCACCGCTTGACATCACGAAGATTCGTGATGTTGTTAACTGGGCGTGTGACGGGTTAGATGCGAATCCGATCGAACTGGAAGCCGGATTAACCACACGCTTGCGATCGGGGGTGACGACACGCGAGATTCAGGACAATTTGATCGACTGCGCTCTTGGGATGTGTAGTCCGACCGAACCCGATTGGCGGTACGTGGCGGGACGGCTGCATGTGTGGGGTCTGTGGAAGGATACCCTCGTGCATCGTGGTTATCAGTATGGTGAGTATCGGCGGACTGTAACGGCAAAGGTGACGGCGGGTGAGTATGACGCTCGCATGTCGGTTTATTCTGAAGCCGACTTAGATGAGGCGAGTTCTTGGATTAATTCAGATTGGGATCTCGATTACGACTATGCCGGTGCGGTTCTCTTAACAAAGCGTTATTTATTAGACGATGAACTGCCCCAGGAAGCGTTATTAACCTGTGCTTTGTTGCTAGCTTCTCCGGAAAAGCCCGAAGCTCGTTTGCTGTGGGCGCGGCGTTTTTACGAAGCGATCGCAACTCGTAAACTATCTCTTGCAACCCCAATCCTCGCGAATTTGCGGGTTCCCGGTGGTTCGCTTTCGTCCTGTTTTATTACGAGCATGGACGACAATCTGGAGAGCATTTTTGAGACGCTAACCGATACCGCACGTATTTCTAAAAACGGCGGCGGTGTGGGGGTTAATGTTAGCCGCATTCGTGCAACCGGTAGCTGGGTGATGGGTAAATCCAACGCTTCTGGCGGTATGATTCCGTGGACAAAGCTGCTCAATGATACGGCGATCGCAGTGAACCAGGGCGGACGACGTGCAGGAGCCGTGACCGTTAGCTTAGATGTTTGGCATTTGGACGTACCTGAATTTCTAGAATGCCAAACTGAAAATGGTGATCAACGTCGTAAAGCTTACGATATTTTCCCGCAATTAGTAGTCACTGATGAATTCATGCGTCGCGTAGAACACCGCGAACTATGGACATTAGTTGATCCCTATGAAGTGCGAACGAAGCTAGGCATTGAACTCGCAGAGCTGTGGGGTGATGCTTTCACGACTGCCTATGCTGAGATTGAATCCAAATTAGACGACACGATTCAACTTTATAAGCGGGTTGATGCGCGTGAATTGTTCAAGGATATTATGAAATCTCAGGTCGAAACTGGGATGCCTTATATCGCATTTAAAGATGCGATCAATCGCGCAAATCCAAATCAACACGAGGGCTATATTCCAGGGGTGAATTTGTGCTGTGAATCGTGGTCGAATGTTAAGCCCGGACAAGAGGCGCACGTTTGTAATCTCACGTCACTGAATTTAGCCAATATCACAGCGGAGGAATTGGAAAATACTTGTCTATTATCGGTGCGTCTGCTGGACAATACGATCGAGCTAACAGAAACGCCGTTTAAAGCCAGTACAACGCACAATGCCAAGTATCGAACGATCGGCGTCGGTGCGATGGGACTCGCGGATTGGTTGGCGAAACAGCGACTGTCTTACAACAATCTAGATGCGATCGATGCGCTGTTTGAAAATATCGGCTATTACTGCACCAAAGCATCGATGGAACTGGCGAAGGAACGCAGTGCTTACCCTGCATTTGCCGGTAGTGAATGGAGTAAAGGGCATTTAGTCGGAGCGAAACCCTTAAGCTGGTATGCCGAACATCTAACCGCTGACCGATTTGAACGTTGGCAACAACTATCCCAAGATATCCAGCAATTTGGTATTCGGAATTCGCACATCACCGCGATCGCTCCGAACACATCCTCCTCCTTGGTTCAAGGTTGCACGGCTAGCATTTTGCCGACCTATAGCCGCTTCTTCTACGATAAATGGGCGAAAGGTACAGTCCCGATCGCACCGCCCTTTATTAAAGATTTTTTCTGGTTTTATCTTGAAAATAAATCCATCGATCAACGCAAAATCGTTAAAGCCGTTGCCACGATGCAGAAGTGGATTGATACCGGCATTTCGATGGAGTTAATCTTTAACCTCAATTCAGGGGTTTACTTCCCAGATGAACCCGAAAAATCCATTACAGCAAAAGATATTTTTGATACCTTAATGCTGGCCTGGAAAGAAGGCTGCAAGGCGATTTACTACATTCGTACAGTGCAGCGTGATGACTTTAAAGAATCCAGTGAAGGTTGTGCTTCCTGTGCTAACTAGATGACAATAACCCCGCTTAGTTTTAGCTAGGCGGGGTTTCTAAATTATATATTTTATATATTTACGTTAGGATATATAAAGTGTGTAGTCAAAAAGATATGCTTAAAACCCGAATGCCGGTCAATCCGATCTTTAATCCGGACGGCAATGATGACACGCTGCATCGTACAATTTGGTTTGGTGAAACGACGAACCTGATGCAGCTTAACGATGTTCGCTATTCGTGGGCCGTCGGTTTGTACAAACAAATGCGTCAAAATTTCTGGATTCCAGAAAAATTAGATATTACCCAAGATGTGACGGATTACGTCAATTTAACACCGGATGAGCGTCGTGCTTTTGATGGAATTTTAAGCTATCTAACGTTTCTAGATTCTGTTCAAACCTGCAATATTCCACACCTAAAAAGCAGCGTGACGGCTCCTGAAGTGTCCCTTTGTATGGCAGAACAAATCAGCCAGGAGGGTATGCACAATCAGAGCTATCAATACATGATTGAAACGATCATCCCAACGGATCGCCGATCGAATGTGTATGATTTCTGGCGTACGGATAAGGTGTTGCGCGATCGCTGCAAATTTATTGCGGGTTTGTATCAAGATTACATCGATCATCCAACCTCAGAAAATTACTTCACAGCGCTAGTTGCAGATTATTTGCTCGAAGGGCTGTATTTTTACAACGGCTTTTGCTTCTTTTATAACCTCGCGTCGCGAATGCTGATGCCGGGGAGTGCGGACATTTTCAAGATGATTAATCGGGATGAGCTAAGTCATGTCCGGTTGTATCAAAAGATGATTCCGGAAGCGATGCAAACGTTCACGCACTCTAAGGATCGAATTTACGAAATGTTCGATAATGCTGTGCGCCATGAATGTCTGTGGACGAACCATATCGTCGGTGACAACATTCTTGGGATCACTGCTGCAAGTACGGAGCAATATACGAAGTATCTGGCGAACACTCGTTTGCGTGCGATCGGGCTTGAGCCGCTGTACGACGAGACCCTAAAAAGTCCCTATACCCACCTGGAGCGCTTTTCGGATACCAAATCCGAAGGGCATACAAAAGCTAACTTTTTTGAGGCACAGGTTACCAGTTATATGATGTCTTCTGGGGTTAGCGGTTGGGATGAAATCTAATGCTTATTGGGTGGTGTTTGGGGTCGCTGGAAATTGTTTGGCTCGGGATGGAGCTGCGATCTGGCTAATGTGGTTGTGCTCAAGGTTGAAATAAATCCACAGGGTTTGTCGGGAATTACTATTGGTTTAGAGTTCCTTTGGAGAGCTGTATCCAGCTTCACAAATATGACTACCCTTCCTTGCCGATCGCGCCTGCTTCGTTACGCGGTCGTGGTTGTGATCGCGACCGGTACGATCGGCTGTGGTTCACAAACACCCACCCCAACGGCCAATACGACTGGAGTGTCTCCAGGACAGCCTGCGGCTCCCCCGGTTGCAGCCCAGCCGGGACAACTGGCGGCTCCTCCCGTTGTTCCCCAGCCTGCCCAGCCTGCCGCACCGCCGGTTGCTCAGCCTGCTGCTGCCCCCGCCACACCTGTCGCCACAAATCTCAATCCCCAAACCACGGGTTACCTGACCAGTCAGGATGCTGGAGCCCAGATTAATGTCCGCAGCAGTCCCAGCACCAGCGCTAGTACGCCTCACTATGGCGTTCCAGGCGATGCCGTCACCTTGCAGCAATCGGCCACGGGTGACGATGGCTATGTTTGGTACAACGTGCGCTTTAATGCGTCAGGGGCAACGGGCTGGGTTCGGAGCGATTTTGTGGCGACGGGAACGCCTGCGGCTAATGCAACTGCACCCGTGAGCGGTACGGGCCGATCGCAAACGATCCAATTTGCAGCAGGTGCATCCTCAGCCTCCCTGGACGGTAGCGTTGTGCGTGGTACTGAGGACACGTACTATGTTTCGGCCAGTCCCGGACAGTATATGCAGGTCAGTGTTTCCTCGACGGAGAATAACGCCGTGTTCCAGGTCTATGGGGAAGTGGAAGGTACTTGGAGCCCATTAATTGGGGCTGGGCCGGGTGATGATGCCTCGACGTGGGCGGATACATTGCCCGGTGGCGGAACGGGTAATTTTATGATCGTGGTCGGCCCGACCCGAGGCAATGCGGATTATTCGCTGTACGTCAGTATCGACTATCAATCGCCCGATTTTGCCATTGCTGCACTCGATCGTCTAAACCGGGCGAGACAGTTTGATATCCTCGATCGCACGTCTCGCCGGTTCGTTCCGAACTCGATCGTATGTCTCGCGCTAAAGCTCTGCAATATTACGTCGTGTCGCGGGTGCTACTAGCGCCGCTCATGCTTTGGATTGTCACAACAGCGGTATTTTTACTGTTGCGAGCCACGCCGGGAGATCCGGTCGATGCCATTCTTGGCCCTCGCGCCCCAGAAGCCTTTAAAACTGAACTGCGGGATCAGCTCGGCTTAAGCGGCTCGATCTGGTCACAGTACGGTAGTTATTTGCTGCGTTTGCTACAGCTTGATTTGGGAGAGTCGGTGTCCAGCCGGGGTCAAACGGTGTGGCAGATTGTCGGTGAGTTTTTTCCGGCCACGCTGGAGTTAGCGATCGGCGGTTCGATCGTCGCCTTTAGCGTCGGAACGGCGATCGGGATGGTCTCCGCATCGCGGCCTAATACCGCCTGGGATTGGGGCGGGCGACTGTTTGGGATTATCACCTATTCGATTCCCATGTTTTGGGCGGGTATGGTGCTGCAATCTCTGTTTGCCGTGCGCTTGGGCTGGTTTCCCTTGGGGACACGTTTTCCATTGGGTTTACCCGCACCGGACGGCCCGACGGGCTTGTATACGATCGACAGCCTGCTGCACGGTAACCTGCCACAGTTTGCCGCCACACTGCACCATCTCGCTCTGCCCTGCCTCACCCTGGGGTTACTCCTCAGCGGCATCTTCGAGCGTATTGTCCGGGTGAACCTACGCAAAACGCTTCTCAGTGACTACGTTGAAGCCGCCAAGGCACGGGGCATTCCTGAACGGACGATTTTGGTGTCGCACGCCTTACGCAATGCCATGATCCCCGTGATTACGGTCATGGGGTTAACGGCAGCGGCGTTGCTAGGTGGAGCGATTTTGACAGAAGTGACCTTTTCTTGGCCGGGATTGGCTAGCCGTCTCTACGAGGCGATTTCCGCACGGGATTATCCGACGGTGCAGGGCATTGTGGTCTTTTTTGCGGCGATCGTGGTGGTGGTCAGTATCTTGATCGATATTCTCAATGCGGCGATCGACCCACGCATTCGTTACTAAAACCCAGGCGAGACCTCACAGACCTCACAGACCTCGCACCCCAAGGCGGATCTGAAATGAGGACACGGCTACGAATCTCCATAAATGACTCAACACTTTGTTAACTTATTCCGTAGTTTTCAGGACGGAATAGGTCTGGATCTCTGGCTTTTTTCTTGACAATTGGATCATCTTGGGAGGCTTGAAACTTTATGCCACAGTTAATTCAGGGTTTCTACCCCCAGGTTCCCCACTCCCCTAGAGGCTCTCGGGACACCACAACACCTGAATTTGATTGTGTTAAGATATATCAAGTTGATGAGGTGAAGACCGCACCTAAATGTTCGTTATTTTGTTCATCGTTATTGCACTAGTTGCTTGGGCTCTGCATCTGATGCAAGAAGCGATCGAGCAACAGGAATTTTCACTGATGCTAGCGGGTTTGCTTGTTGCCGCTGCTGCATCGGGAATGGTCAGCGTCTACATGCTGATGAATCACTACATGGCTTTTTCCTGGGAAGTCGCTGTTTCCTAGGGTCACGTACGAGACGGAGAGGGCTATCGGATTAGATCCCTAAGCTAGCGGCTCAGAACCACCGCTTTACGATCACAACTCACAACCGCACGGGTCGGGAACTGCGAGTGTTGCCCCGCCTCGACCAGTTGAATCGGTTCAGACAAGTGCGATCGACGAAATTAAACCGACTCGCCCCATTGGACCAAACCGACGCATTCGATCAAATCAATCACAGCGTAGGGAAGACGATCGGCTAGAGTTAAGCTTGTCCTTTTTCCAGACGATCCCTGTGGCGCAAGAGAATAAACCCCAACGATCGATCGCCAGTATCGCCAGCATCGTCGCGGCTGCAACACTAATTAGCAAAATTTTCGGGTTGGTGCGTCAGCAGGCGATCGCGGCGGCCTTCGGTGTTGGCGCTGCCGTTGATGCCTATAACTATGCCTACGTCATCCCTGGCTTTTTGCTTGTTCTCCTCGGTGGCATTAACGGCCCATTTCACAGCGCGATCGTTAGTGTCGTCGCCAAGCGTGACAAGGAGGATAGCGCCCCACTCATCGAAACCATCACAACGTTGATTGGTGGCCTTTTGCTCGTCGTCACGGTGCTGATCATTACGTTTGCGAATCCTCTGGTCGATCTGGTCGCTCCGGGACTGCAAACCACGGATGCGGGGCTACAAATCCACGCGATCGCCGTGCAACAACTGCGGATCATGGCTCCAATGGCACTATTGTCCGGCCTGATTGGGATCGGATTTGGAACGCTGAACGCAGCCGATATGTATTGGCTCCCGTCGATTAGTCCCCTGTTTTCCAGTGTGGCGTTAATCGGTGGCCTCGGAGCCTTGGCGATCGTGCTTCAGGGCGATATCGTCGCGCCCCAGTACGCCATGGCGGGCGGGCTAGTCTTGGCCTGGGGAACGCTGATTGGGGCTTTACTGCAATGGTTCGTGCAGGTGGTGGCACAATGGCGAGCCGGTTTAGGAAGCTTGCGCCTACGGTTTGAATTTTGGCGACCGGGCGTTAAGGATGTGCTGAAAGTGATGGGACCGGCCACGTT
>RDYZ01000312.1 GCA_004293855.1 Oscillatoriales cyanobacterium
GGCGGTCAACCGGCTCAAGAATTTAGCCAAATTCTCGAAACCGTTCAACGCATCATCGACGAAACCAACATCAAACCCTGCTGTGCCCTCGGTGAAGTCACCCCCGAACAAGCCCAGCAGCTCGCCGCTGCCGGTGTCACCCGCTATAACCACAACCTCGAAGCCTCGGAAAACTTTTTCCCGGAAATCGTCACGACCCACAGTTGGCAAGATCGCGTCGCCACGGTTAAAAATCTCAAAGCAGCGGGCATCCAAGCCTGTACCGGTGGCATTTTTGGCCTGGGTGAAAGCTGGAGCGATCGCGTCGATCTCGCTCTCGCCCTGCGTGAACTCGAAGTCGAATCGATCCCGCTCAATCTGCTCAACCCGCGCGAAGGAACCCCCCTCGGCGATCGCGATCGACTCTCGCCCTACGAAGCCTTAAAGGCGATCGCCATTTTCCGCCTGATGCTACCGGAGCGGATTCTACGTTATGCCGGTGGCCGTGAGGTCGTCATGGGCGAGCTGCAAAACCTCGGTTTCCAGGCGGGTATGAATGCCATGCTGATCGGCCACTACCTCACCACCATGGGACAACCTCCTGAGCGCGATCACGCCATGCTTGAAAGCATGGGGCTCACAGGTGGCGAAGCGCCGGTTCCCGAATTTCATTAATTCGGTTCCCGAATTTCATTAATTGCGTCTAGAGCGCTTGTCTAGAGCTTCTGTCTAGAGCTTCTGTCTAGAGCTTTTGTCTAGAGTTTCATGCCGATTGCTTAGGACATACGTAACACAAGCATCCTGCCTGTCCAAGGGCAAGCTAGAAGCTTGCGCTATGCAAAAACTGTATGTTGTCCTAACCAGAGAGCGAGAAACTATATCGATCAACCTTAGAAACCGAGTTTCTCCGAGACGTTTTCAGAGAAGCCCGGTTTCTATTTTTGTTTTTTTCTTTTATTTGTTCCAACGTTTCCATCCGCTGGCAATCATGACCGCACCCACCGCACCCACCTCTTCCACCCCCCCGACAGCATCCCGCCCCACCCTGCGCATTGCTGCGATCGGCGACATTCACGACTGCTGGGGCGCTACCGATAACGCCCTAATCGAACAACTTGACGTTGATCTCGTCCTTTTCGTCGGCGACTTCGGTAACGAATCCCTGCCCACCATCCGCCAAGTCGCCCGCGTCCCCCGACCCGCCGCCGCCATCTACGGCAACCATGACGCCTGGTACACCGCCTCACCCTGGGGACGCGGCAAACGCCCCTACGACATTCACACCGACAACTGGTTCGAGCAACAACTCGAAATCCTCAACGATCTCGAAATTGGCTACCGCTATCGCGATTTTTCCCACCTCAAGCTGTCGGTGATTGGCGGGCGTCCCTTTAGCTGGGGCGGGTCGGAGTGGAAATACAAAAAGTTTTATCGTGATCGCTACGGTGTTAAAAACTTTGCCGACTCGATCGCCAAACAGGTCGCCGCGATCGACCAGGCCGCCCACAACACCCTCATTTTCCTCGGTCACACCGGCCCCACCGGCATGGGCGACCAACCCGAAGACCCCTGCGGCAAAGACTGGAACCCCATCGGCGGCGACTACGGCGACCCGGATTTTGCCGCCGCCATCGACCAGGCGATCGCCCTCGGCAAACACGTCCCCCTCGTCGTCTTCGGCCACATGCACCACAACCTCCGCCACCGCTCCGATCGCCTACGCCGCATGATCCACCACAACGACAGTGGCACACTCTTCTTCAACGCCGCTCGCGTACCGCGCATTATTCACCAGGAAACCCAAACCCTGCATCAATTTCCCCTCATAGAAATCAGCCATGGCAGTGTGACATCGATTAATCTCATATGGCTAAATATCGATGGAGGCGTAATTAAAACTGAACCAGTTTATTCTTTCTCTTAACAAAAGCCTGATGATCGTAAGGTTTTGTAAAGCTACAAAATAACCTGTGATATCCTCAAAAAATATCGCCTGAATCTGGCCTTGTCTCTGACATTGATACAGTTCATCAATAAGGATTGCCAAGATGATTGATCGTCTGTACATGAGTCCATTAAGAACCTCAAAAAGTAATGGTCGGTGGAGAAAATATCTTGAAAATCTCCCCAATCGTGCGATCAATATTCTTGCAAAAGGAGCGCTAGCCCTCAGTTTTACCTTAGTTGTACAAACGACAGCCGAGGCCCATCGCCCCCATGACGTGGTCACTCAAATTGAGACCTCTCATAACTATAAAACGAATCAAACAGTCTTTATTTTAGTACGTGGCAATCTATTCCGTTCTGCTGACGGGGGAAATTCATGGCAAAGGCTTGTTTCAGGTCTAGATATTGAATCTGTTGAGAGCTTAAGTGGTCTTGCTATAGCATCCAAGGGCAAGACATCTCAGGATGAAATTTTTCTGACTTCCAATCACGAAGGTATCTTTCGATCGCAAGATACTGGTAATAGCTGGACAAAATTTAATACCGGTCTGAAAAGTTCCGAAATTCAGCATATTGAAGCCGCACCAGGAACTGATCGCCTTGTTTTAGCCTCAGATTTTCAGGGTCAGGTTTATCAACTGAGTGCCAATGATGAAAGCTGGGAGATAGTTCTTACCATTCCTGACGGAGAGATTGTCGCGATCGATATTTCAGTAATCACAGAACCTTTCAATGTCGTCAGCACGAAAGATGGACGCCTCTGGATCGCAAAAGGTAAAACCAATAATTGGATACAAAAGTCCGTACAAGGGGAGCTAAACCCCGAAGAGTTTCTGAATACAGTTGAGGTTTTTAATGATAAAAGCGGTTGTGATGAAGGTCAATCTTGGAAAGCATTAGGTAATGTATTGGATGGAGCCATAGTCGATCTTGAAATAGCCAATTTAGCACAGACAAAAATGCCATCAGTTCTGGCATCAACCAATAAGCAAGGACTATTTATCCTGACAGAATCTGGTCATTGGCAAGCCCAACAAAGTGGACTTAAAACTGATCCACAGGCCAAGGAAATGAAAGAGCCTAATTTTGGCAAATTAGAAATTTCTGCCGATGGTCAGACATTTTTTATTGCTGGGTTTGATGGCTTATTTCGCTCTCAGAATCAAGGTCAAAGTTGGGACTCACTCGAAACCCTTGCTCGGAATACAATCGTCTCGCTCGCACTCTCACCTAACTATGTTAATGACTCAACTCTTGCCGTTGCTTCCTACGTTGGCTTGCTCTACATCAGTCAGGATGGCGGCAAAACCTGGAAAATTACCAATCGAGGTCTAGAAATTCCCCGATTTACTCGAAAGTTTGACGTTGTTGAACCAAACTACGATCCTCGGCGTTTTTTTGATATTCAATTTTCTCCAACCTATAGTCGTGATCAAACCATCATTGCCTCCACCCTTTGGAGCAAACTGGCCAGGACCGATAATGCAGGCCATAGCTGGACATTGCTCAGTATTCCAAAAGAAATACGAGGCTTAACCCTTGCCTTATCTCCCGACTATGAGAATGATCAAACATTTTTTGTTTCTAGCCAAGACAAAAAGATCTATAGTTCTGAGAATGGGGGTCAAGATTTTACCGTTGTAGGAGAACGTCCTCCTTTTAAGGGTAATTATGGCTCCTCGCTGGTATTATCTCCTAACTTTAAAACTGATCAAACTCTATTTACATCTGGTGAGTTTGGTATTTATAAAAGTCAAGACTCGGGGAAGACTTGGGAAGCAATCACTCGTAACACACCGATCGAAACACTAGGAGATTTGCAAATTGCAGTATCTCCAGATTATGTCCGGGACCGTACATTACTGGTGGGAAGCAATGCGGGGCTATTTCAGTCCACTGATGCCGGTACAACCTGGAAAAAGCTCTCTCCCCTGGAGGATGATGAGACCCTCTATATCGAAGCCGTTGCATTTTCCCCAGCATATGCTCAAGACCAAACTGCGATCATTAGCGTGCGGGGATATGGCCTCCTCAAAACGACGAATTCAGGAACGTCATTTCAATCGATCGGTGATTCAAAAATTTTGATGTCACGTATGTGGAATGTTCCCTCCTCCGGTCGTGCGATCGTCTTCTCGCCTAGCTATACAACGGATAACACTCTGTATGGATTTGGTTCCGCAGAGCATCAGATCTATCGTTCTCAGGATGGTGGTGAAACTTGGAACACAATTAATATTCCACAACTAATAGAATCCTCACCAACGTTTCTAGAATCACTTCAGATTAGTCTTTTTGTCTATTCTGGTTTGGTTAAAAAGGCGATACTTGCTATTCTTCTTTTAATCCTAGGCAGTTCAGCATATTTGATTTTAAAACTCAAATTTTCTAAGCAAATAAACTCCACTACACACGAGAATTAATTCTAGAACCCATGATTTATCAAAAAAAGCTTGATGAATCAAGCTTGAATTTTAGTTAAAAGATTCCGAGATTAAAAAACTTAAATGTACGAGATTAACCGGGCCCTTCGTTCAAATCTTTCGGGAGCATCCCGTTTATGCAAATTGTCCCTCATCCCCCAGCCCCACTTCGACCAGCTCAGTGCATCGCTTCTCCCAAAAAAGGGAGAAGGGGAGACCGA
>RDYZ01000181.1 GCA_004293855.1 Oscillatoriales cyanobacterium
CCTCATGACCCACTGCGACCAACTCCAAACCCAACTCCAAACCCGCAGCGATCGCGCCCGTATCCTCCTCCACAGCGCTATCCATCAACTCAGCCAAACCCCCGTCCCGTAAAATAAACAACAACAGCATCACACGATCGCGAAACCCTCACCCCAATCACTGGAGTTTGCCCCGTGGCTTCTGAAGAAATCATCCGCTTCTTTATCGAAGAAGGCAAAGAACACCTCGACACCCTCGAAAAAGGCTTGCTCAACCTGCAAGCCACCATGGAAGACAACGAAGCAATCAACGAAATGTTTCGCGCCGCCCACTCCGTCAAAGGCGGCGCGGCCATGCTGGGCTTTAGCAGCATCCAAAAAGTGTCCCACCGCCTCGAAGACTACTTTAAGATCCTCAAAGACAACACCGAACTACCGATCGATCAAAAACTCGAAAGCCTATTTTTAAAAGGACTCGATGCCCTGCGCGACCTGCTCGAAATGCTCCAAGGCCCCTTCGGACTGCGTGACGAAGACGCCAACAAAATTCTAGAAGACGTCGAACCACTGTTCGGTGACCTGAAAAATCACCTCGATTACCTGCTCGCAGGCGGAGCGCCGGTCAACGCACCCACCACCGCGATCGCCCGCCCCCCATCGTCGAGTCGCACCTCCAGCCTACCTACCGACTTTGCCGCCCAGGTCACCGAGACCCTGAAGCAAATGCTCACCATCTTTCGCAAACCCGACAGCACCGAAACCCGCCAACGGTTAGCCACCTTTTGCAACCACCTCGACGAGCTTGGCGCGGCCAACGAAAGTTGGCAAGGACTGGTCGCCGCCGTTGATCGCGCGATCGCCAACACCAATAACCCCTACACCATCCTCGCCCCATTCGCGATTCGGGAACTCCGCGAAGCTAGCCACACCCTCACGAGCAACCCCAACGCCGCCGTCTCGCCCAGCCCTAGCCTGGTCAAGCTCGCAGAAATTGAAATCGACGAATGGGACGCGATCACGATCGTCAAACAGGATCTGCGATCAGCAGCGGAAATCCTAACGCAAACCTTCGAGCAGGCTAAACTTCTAAAACTCGCCAAGCTGCTTTACAAAGCCGCTCAATAAACTCGGAACTCGCAAGGCGATTGTCAGTCTGTTGGTATAGCAGGAGTATGGTCGATCGCAGCGATGTAACCCTGAGATCTACCGCTACATCACGACCCGACCCCACTGCCCGACCTCACTGCCCGTCGCTCTCACCGCCATGCCTTCCCCCATCTCCACCTCCGCCATCCCAGCCCCAGAACAAACCCCCAGCCAACAGATCCCCCGGCCACACATTTCGATCCCCCAAACCGATCCCAATGACGCCAACTACCGCACCCCGAGCAACCAATTTACCGGCGTCGTCGGCCTCAGCCGTGACGGGCTGATTAACTGTAGCGGCGGACTGATTTACAACGGTCGCCACATCCTGACCGCTGCTCACTGCTTTAATAACCCCGACGGGACACCCAACCTCAACCCCGACCCCGCAGGGCTGTCGATCGTCTTTGACCTACCCGAAGGGCGCGTCATCCGGAATGACATCAAAGCCATTACGATTCATCCGGGCTGGACGAATGATCCCGCGCTGAATCACGACATTGCCCTGATCGAGCTGGAATCCCAAGCCCCGGACGCCGCCGATCGCTACCAGCTTTACGGCGACAGTAACGAAGTCGGGCAGAACTTTCAGCGCGTCGGTTACGGCATCCAAGCCAGCGGGTTTACCGGTGAAGTGAACCCAGCCGACGATCCGAATCGCATTAAACGATCGGGTCTCAATCGTTACGATGCCATCAGCGATATTTTCGCCAGTCGTCCCGATATTGCCGTGCCGCTTCCCGTGGTTCCCGGCACACAGCTCGCCTACGATTTTGATAACGGTAATCCCACCAATGACGCCTTTGGTCAACAGTTTGGCATTGTGGATCTTGGGCTGGGGGCGGCGGAAGTGGCGGCTAGTATAGGCGATTCGGGTAGTCCGGCGTTAATCAATGGCGCGATCGTCGGGATTTCCTCCTACGGTCTCGATCCGGTGCTCGATCAAATTGATTTCACCGGCTTTCAAAGCAATAACTCCAGCTTTGGCGAATTCTTTGTGGATACGCGGGTGTCAGCCTACCTCGGTTTTATTAACGAAACCCTGGCTCTTGCCAATGCGGGCAACACGATCGAAACCGGCACAAC
>RDYZ01000237.1 GCA_004293855.1 Oscillatoriales cyanobacterium
CGCAAACTATCGAAACTCGTAGGGGCATTATGGCAATGCGCCCACGGTATTGCGTGGTTTTAGCCGGTCCGTGCGTAAGTCCTGTCATACCAAATCCGGCCTAAAAAGTAGCGGTTCCCGATGAGCACTAAGCGGCGTCGAAAATGCGATTTTTGAGTAAGCATGAGCTACGCTAGCCGGTCTCATTTTTGCGGAATCGACCATCAATATGATTGCTTCATTGGTGATTTTTTGATGTGATTTTCGACAGTAGTTTTTGTCTAGAAATCTCTTGAAAACTCAATTTAAATAATCCTAAAATCCTACGATCTCCAAGATATTCGAGATTCGTTCTTCGACATCTTTACATCAGTGGGATGGATATTTGCTAAATATAAATATTTAAATAAATTACGTACACTTGAAGCTCATCACGTTGGCGGCGATATCTTAGTGACTAGATGGAAGGAACGATATTCTCACTCTAGTGACGCAATGGTGCTAGAGATACGGGGTTTAGATCTGAGCCACGCACACGATCGAAAACCATAAAAAAAGGGAGCAGGAATGCTCCCCTTTCAACCATAGATAAATGGGATTTAGTATGCCAACCCCATGCTGCGGGTGGTTTCCGCGCCGAGGTAAACACGCACACTGAGAAAGTCGGTGGGGCAAGCCGTTTCGCAACGTTTGCAACCAATACAATCTTCAGTACGTGGAGAAGATGCGATTTGACCGGCCTTGCAGCCGTCCCAAGGCACCATCTCTAAAACATCTAGGGGACATGCACGGACACACTGGGTGCACCCAATGCAGGTGTCATAGATTCTTACAGAATGAGACATTGTAACGATAACTCCAAGTGAATTCTCAACTGGATTCTAAATTATCGGCCGGAGCTTACGGCGCGATTTTCACGTTGAACGTGCGAACCGCGCGATAATCACGGCTAGTTTATCCCGTCATCTCCTTAGCTCAGACAAAAACCATTGAAACCTTAACAAATAGCAATACAGTCCCTAGGGATGTTTTCCAAACATTGCGTTTTGGTCTCGAACGGATGGATTGACGATCGATAAGAGATGAACTTGAATTCAATTACAATCACTGATTGGATATCCCGTCACTGTGTTTGACGTGATCGAAGCATTACTCCGTCACGTCAACAACGATAACCGTGATGTTATCGTGTCCGCCCGCTTCCTTGGCCGCCGCGATCAAACGGGTGGCAGCAACTTCGCAGGATTCATGCTGTAAGTCTTGGGCAATGCTGTCGTCTTCGAGTTCTTCAGTCAGGCCGTCACTGCAAAGCAAGAGTCGATCACCGGGTTGTACCGCTAGGGATAGCACTTCGACTTCTCCCATGTCCTCTCGTCCGAGACACTGGGCGAGAACGTGGCGCCAGGGATGCGATCGCACCTCCTCCACTTCGATCGCACCCATCCGCACCGCTTGTGCGACCCAGGTATCGTCTTCGGTCACCTGCAAAAGTCCGGCCTGGGTTTGATGATAGATGCGTGAGTCGCCGAGATTGCCACACCAGACGCTGGTTTCTTCGTTACCCACCGATCGGAAAATCGCCGCCACAGCAGTCGTTCCCATATCCGCGTTTTGCGGATTGATTTTTTGATCGTCAATAATGGCGCGATTCGCGGCTCGAAAGGCTTCTTCTAGCAGCACTTCCGAAGGTTTGTCAGAATCCCAGTACGCATCAAGATAGGAATGAATGGTTTCCTGGGCGATTCGGCTGGCTTCTTGACCGGCGGCGTGACCACCCATACCGTCAGCGACGATAAAAAATCGTCCGGCTTGATCGATAAAGTAAGCGTCTTGATTAACGGCACGGACAAGGCCGACGTCGGTTGCGCCAGCAAAAACAGGTTTTATCATGCGAACTAATTACTGATCTCAAGCCATGAGTTTAAAGGACAACGCAGGATGGAACCCGATTTTTCTGCGAAAGCTTAGGAAATAATAGGGGATGAACTGAACCCTTTCGTTTCTTTCAGCTTGACTCAGGAACGATCAAGACGTTTGGCTGCCAGAGCAGAACGAATGAGCGCGATCGCCAATCCTACACCAACGAGTGTAACCACCCCGGCTAACCACAGAAACCCGTTAACCAAGAGCATGGTCGCGGAAAGCATGGTGGCACCAGTCAGAACAGCGTAATTACCACTGACCTGTTGGGCACTGAGGCGGCGCAAAATGCGATCGGTTTCTGAGGCACGAACGCGGACACGCACGTCGCCGCGATCCAGTTTTTCGATCGTGTCTTCAATGCGGCGCGGTAGATTGAGTGCCGTACTGCTGACCTCAGTGGCCTGACGACTGAGTTCACCGAGAATGGAGCCCGTGTACTGTTCTTGTCCTTGGTTCATGATATCGAGGGCAAAGGGTTTCGCCACTTCCATAAAGTTAAAATCTGGATCAAGCCCTTTCCCGACACCTTCCAGTGTTGAAAAAGCCCGCATGACAAAGGTGAATGTTGCCGGAAAGCGAAATGGGCTGTCGTAGGCAATGTCGTACAGATCATCGGTGATCGACTCGATCGACTGCTCCTCGAAGGGCTTATCCATCAAGTGGTCGAGAATGTACTGGATGGATCGGCGTACAGGACCGAGATCCCCGGTGGGAGTCAGGGCTCCGGTTTTAATGAGTGCATCAACGACCCGTGCTGCATCCCGTTGGGCAATGCCAAAAAACAGCTCCATCAACTGCACCCGCAGTTGCGTGGTGATGCTGCCCATCATGCCGAAATCGTAGAAAATCAGGGCGCCATTGGGACTGACGGCTAGATTTCCTGGGTGTGGATCGGCATGGAAGAACCCAAAATCAAGCAGTTGCATGAGATAGGCCGTCGCGCCAAGTCCGGCCAAGCGGGATCGATCGAGCCCTGCCGCCTCTAGGGCCTCATACTGGCTAATTTTGATTCCAGGTGCATACTCGAGGGTGAGCACCCGTGAGGAGGTGTAGCGCCAATACACACGTGGCACTTCCACCCATTCCACATCGCGAAAGTTGCGGCGAAATAGGTCCGCATTGCGGCCTTCACTGAGGTAGTCGATTTCCTCATACAAAATACGGCTGCATTCATCGTAGATGCCCGTCCAGTCCCGGCCTTTGCCCCAGGTGGGATGATTTTGCAGGTACTTGGCAACGCCCCGTGTGATCCCGAGATCAATATCGAACAGACGCTTTAAACCAGGGCGTTGTACCTTAACGACAATATCCTCGCCATTCCTTAAGCGAGCTTTGTGTACCTGACCGAGGCTGGCCGCCGCTAATGGAATCGGATCAAAGTAGTCGAACAGTTCAGCGGGACTACGGCCAAATTCTTCAGTAACAATCTCTTCAACAATCCCATAGCTGAAGGCCGGGACACGATCCTGGAGCTTGGCCAGTTCGTCTACGTACTCTGCGGGAAAAATATCCGATCGGGTGGAAAACAATTGCCCAAGCTTGATGAAAGTCGGGCCTAATTCTAGAAATGTTTCCCGAATCCAAATCGCTTGCCGCCGCCGACGATTGGCCAACTTTTCGTCGCTATACCCACCGACGTAGGTCCACTGATGCTTGTTCGCCCACAGTTCTGCCAGAAAGCGAAAGACGAAGGACCAGATCTCAATACGGCGACGGTTCCACGAGTAACGCTTACGGTTCCAGCGGTACTGACGCTCAGTTAGTTCCAGTTTCGGTGTGCGGTCAGAGGCTGGGGCGATCGTTGCCGATGGGCGAACGGAATTAAGCTGATCGGCATGGTGTCGATCACGGTGTCGGACTGGAGCGGACAGGGAGTCTTCAGACAGGGCAGACACTCGGTTTCTCGTCGTGGGGTTAAGGGTTAGAAGGGTGACGTTAAACGGTTAACGTCGTGAGAGGCTTGTCTGGTTACTGATTGCGATACTTTTGCAGCTCGGCTCGCAGTTGGGCAGTTTCAGCTCGCAGGTTGTCGATCATCTCTTGTAAATCATCTGAGCCGCCCGCTGCTGCGTGATCACCGTGGGTTGAAGACACTGCACTCGCTTCAGCCGTTGCAGCTCGTTCTAGCACCTCTGCCGCAAATTTGCGTAGGGCTTCACGCTGTTCGGCATCGAACTTGCCGACCTCACTCAGCGCGTTGGTCAGCGTCTTTTCTACGGCGTTGCTGATCGATTCTGCGAGGACGCGACCGATAAAAAAGGCGTGAACAGATGCGTTGCTCATGAGTTTTGCGATGGGGGGCGATTCGGGGGCTTCCGTAAAGAATTATAACGTTCGGACTCAGATACGCACGCCCAATCTGATAAAAAACCTGGATTTTCGGTGAATGCTCATTGATCGTACGGTCTCGTGAACTGGGTTCACGGTGACCTGAGGTTGGGACTAGGCCTGAAAGGAAGCAGTTAGGGCGATCGCCAACGCATCCGCCGCATCGTCCGGACGAGGGATTTCACGGAGGTTAAGCTCTCGCATCACGGCGGTTTGAACGGCGCTTTTATCTGCGTTACCGTGGCCTGTCAGGGCTTGTTTGATCTGGGCGGGGGTAAATTCTACGTAGCTCAGATGGTGTTGTGCCAGCACCAGCAGGATCACACCTCGCGCTTGAGCGACAGGAATTGTATTCCCCATGCGATAGAAAAACAGTTTTTCGATCGCAATGTCTGTCGGTGTGGTGAGCTGGATCAGCTCATGCAGATCGTCGTAAATCGTCAGGAGTCGATCGCCGATCGGTTGTTTGGCCGGTGTTTTGATCACGCCATAGTCCTGGACGATCGGGCCGTTTGGAATGATATCAATCGTGCCAAAGCCCAGCGTTGCTAAGCCGGGATCGAGTCCGAGAATGCGCCGCTGGGCTAAGTTAGACACGGGTGCTGCGTGTTTTAAGTGAATCGGGCGAGGAGAGGGGACGACTTAATCGTCTAGCGCGACGCCGAAGACTTCCGCGAAGACTTTCTCAACCTTCGATCCAGAATCGATCGTCTCGAGCGGATCTTTCCGGAGGCGGTGGCGCAGACAGAGCGCGATGATCTTCTTAATATCGTCGAGGGTCACTTCGGTTCGACCATCAAACGCAGCCACGGCTTTGGCCGCACGGTTCACCACAATATCGCCCCGCAGTCCATCAACATCAAGCTCCGAGCAGACCTCAGAGATTTGGACGCGTAATTCGTAGGTGATGGTCACCGAGGGCAGTAATGTTTGCGCCTGGACGATACGCGCTTGTAAGGCGTTTTGCTCCGCCTGGTACTGGCTGAGGAAGTCCTGAGGAGCTTGGTCAAAGGCGCTGCGCTCCTCTACGATTTTGACGCGGAGGCTGGGTTCTTTGACGGTGCGGATTTCGGCGTGCATTCCGAAACGATCGAGCAGTTGCGGCCGCAGCTCACCTTCTTCAGGGTTACCAGAACCCACAAGGACAAAATTTGCAGGGTGGCGGATCGAAATTCCTTCGCGCTCAACGGTATTCCAGCCCGATGCAGCGGAGTCGAGGAGAACATCAACTAGGTGATCATCGAGTAGGTTCACTTCATCGACGTACAAAATGCCACGATTGGCTTTGGCCAGCAATCCAGGTTCAAAGGCTTTGACACCTTCGGATAGCGCTTTCTCAATGTCGATCGTGCCGCAGACCCGGTCTTCGGTTGCACCGAGGGGAAGGTCAACCATCTGAACTTTTTTCTTGGCGGTGGGCAATGTGCCACCATTGGCGAGGCGATCGCGCACCTCGTCGCTCATCATTTCGGGGTTGCTGGGATGGCTGTTGAACGGATCTTCCGCAACGACATCGATTTCGGGCAGTAAATCCGCAAGAGCGCGAATCGTAGTGGATTTCCCCGTCCCACGATCGCCCATAATCATGACACCGCCAATTTTGGGATCAATGACGTTGAGTAACAGTGCAAGTTTCATCTCCTCCTGACCGACGATCGCGGTAAAAGGATAGACGGCACGGCGGCGAGTTTCTACGGTCGGACTGGCGGTGGCTACGGTCATCGTGTTGTTATCTAGCGTTATTAATATCGGGATGTCAGGCGTAAGCTATGTCGCGCTTGCAAAACGAGCACTTTAAAATTGGCCACACAAGATGAAATTGCGACTACAGCAATCATAGTGTGGTTTATGGGTCTTAAATCGGCCAATATTGTAGCGTTTCCTGGTCGCCCGTTGTGGGGTGTTGGGGTGTGTGCAGCGAAGGGAAAGCCTAACGACAGACGATCGCGATCGGGCTGGCGGGCCATCCATCACATCCGGACGCACGATCAGAACGCAGGTCTGTTTAGCAAGATCATGCACCAACCTCGACCTCAAGACGACTTGAGGGACTCGGGCATGATGGGAACGGGTTTCGGTAGGTCTCGCAATACGCCAATCATGACGGATTTTCCATAGAACTGAGTTCGCACACCGTAAATCTCAACGTTGATCTGTCGACCGTCCTTACATTTGCCCTTAAACCGACAGGATAGGTGCTTGATCTGACCGCGTACACACTGATAAATCTTTTCGGCAACAAAATCATAGTGCGACTCTGAGACCAGGGCAAAAATCGTTGATAGCGAAATGATTTCGTTGAAACGGTAGCCAAAAATGCGAGCCAGGTGATTGTTGGCGTAGATAAACTTACCGTCCCAAACCACAATGTACAGACCAAGGCGGGAGAGTGCGTTCTCGCGTAAAACGGGCGAGTTGGGATCGGGGCTGCGGGGGAGACTTGACGGGGGTGGAGGCGGGGTTCGTTGGGGAGAGCGAGGACGCAGAGTCGTGGGCACTGCGGGTAAAGGTAGGGAGGAGGTGGGAGACGTCGAACGGGATGAGGATCGGGTGGAAAAGGGATCGGCGTCTAGATCCTCGGAGGGGTGTGTGACTGGATCTTCCTGGTGTTCTTGTAATTCCTGAACTTCGGGCGAGGGCAGATTGAGGGAGCGATCGGTATAGTTCGCGTAATTGTCCGCCTTGGCCGCGATCGCGGGATCGTTCGGTTTCAGCGTGGTCTTGGGAAGGGTCGTTGTGGGTTCTAGGGCCGTTGAGATCAGATCCGTTGCAGAGGTTGTGGTCGAATGCGGCAGGGTTGAGGTCGGTGGATAATCCGGGTCGATCGTCGTGATGGTAGGGGGAACGATCGTGGCCACAGCCGCAGACTCCTCCGGTATGTGCTGTTGCTCGTCACGTGCGATCGTGTAGCGACGCAGCAGCTCGACCACAAGTCCGATTTGCATGGTGGTCGTTTGCATCAGACGGGCAGCTTCATAGCGAAAATGCCCCGGCTGTGGATGCATCAAGGTAATTAAACCCAGCAGTCGTTTCCCCCGCAAAATGGGGATGCAGAGTGCTGAGCGGACGGTATAGGGTTCGTTGGGCAACTGCAACCAGCGCTCATCTCGCATGGTGTCGGTAATTAATCCCACCTGATGCTTTTCGTACACCCAACCGGCTAAACCCTTTTCAAGTACCTGACCGATCAAATCATCCTTATGCTCTTTGATGGTGGCACCACGGGCAAGGACGCATTCGCTGACCCGACCATCCTCATCGGTAAAAAACAAACTACCCTCTTCTGCTCCGGTGAGACGGTTACAGATGCGAAGTGACTGTTGCGCCAACGATCGCAGTGCCAAGGTGGGGCTCGGCACATCTCCCATAGAAACAAGGGTACGCAGAAGCTCGGTCTGTGCCTCGTAGGCAACTTCCTGGAGTTTGAGTCGATCGACTTCCTGACGAAGCATGTCTAGCTCTTCGACCAGTTGTTCGTTCGTTTTTTCGCAATCTTCCATAGTTTTGAGGAGCGAATTCGATCGATCATCAAGATTTAGAGAGCCGAGCCGTAGCAAATCGCAGTGGCAGCTTAGAGCCCAGGGGTAGCACCATCGTGGGAATGCCGATCGTGACTCTAAAGCAAGCTACGGAACATCGGTACGGAATCCGTAAACTTGGCCATCTATTTAGTAGAACACCGACGAAGTAAGCCCAACGTTGAACTCCGCACTCAATCAGCGTCCGCCCAGCCCTGCAATCCTGAGTCCTATTTGCATTTTTGCATTGGCACAATGACATCGATGCCGGTGCGATCACGAGGCCAGAAGACCTTGAAAGCGACAAGAGTGACTCATCACAAGAGCTCGTGTCCCTAGGCATCACTACTCTAAACTGAGGCTCTTCTAATATATCGAAGCCCCTAACTAGGGTCGTTGAGAGGTTGGCGGTTTAGGGGAATGTTTGATGTTTTGTTACACGACCTCGCGTTGAGCATAGGGATGAGTCTGAAGGGAGGTCTTGCGCCCACGGTTTCGTGTCCCAAACCCATTGAGAGACCTAAAAATTGGCCACGCAAGGACGTCAACCGTTGTTCCGCACAGCCTTAAATCTTACCAAACGCCCTCCATCATCGTCGATCCCAAACATCCACACCATCGACCTTGTGTGCCCCAAAAGTCTGCCTGTTTCCCCTCATCGATTATGCAAGTTCAGCAAGAAAACCATGCAATCTGCAATTGCCTTAAGCAGACCTGACGGACAAATCTAGGGTGGTTGACCCTGAAGAGCTGCTCTGTAATCGGACTTCCATCGGCAATGTGGGGCTTGCAGATATACGTTAACCCCCCTTGACATGGAGGTCACTTGCAACCACGACAGCGAGGAAGAGCTTATCGCTACACCTCAAAAACAAAGTGAGGATTAGATAATCCTGATAGGCGTCATAATTAATTTCAATATTGCTGCGGACGGCTAGTGTAACGCGAGAGGAAGGCGAGAACTGACCATCAATCAATGCCTTCAGGCTCTCGTGCGATGCACAATTTACCCTCTGATTGCGGGGTCTGAGGGGGACAGGTCATGCTCAAAACGCCAGGTATAGTGAAAAAACTGCATAATCTGAGCTGATCCATAAAAAGTTGCGATACGAGGTTAACGATCGCATTTCAATAAGATCAGTTACGATTCTTACCAGTTCGTCTTCTCCTTCGCGATGTCCGTTATTTTCTCGTTTTGAGGTTCTCGAATGAAATTTACTGCCCTCTCTAAATTCACTGCTGTCTCTCTGCTATCACTCGGCTTGATGGTCGGTTGCGCTGCAAACGAAACGCCGACGGAAGCACCTGCTGACGCACCGGCAGAAGCACCGGCTGACGCACCGGCAGAAGCACCGATGGACGCACCGGCAGAAGCACCGGCTGACGCACCGGCAGAAGCACCGGCTGACGCACCGGCAGAAGCACCGGCTGACGCACCGGCTGACGCACCGACTGACGCACCGACTGACGCACCGGCTGACGCACCGGCTGACGCACCGACTGACGCACCAGCTGATGCACCCGCTGGCGCACCCGCTGGTCAGTAAGTTACGGCTATTGACGAGTCTTTCAAGTCCATTTAAGCCTGTTTGAGGTAAAGCCCTCAAAACACATCTTTAATTCTGATCGCAAGGATTTAAGACTACGCACCGTCATTACCACGGTGCGTTTTTTTATGAATTTGGTCAGGACTCCGTGTCTCTGGCTGGGAATTCGGACAGACCCAAGGGGGTGGTTCGATCGCGACCTCCGTCAAGCCGTTAGAATTGCTCGTAACCTTTTTTGGCCTAGCGCTGTGACCTTGAGCATGAGCGATCGTTTTCGTGACACTGTCCTTGATATCCGCAATCTATCGGTGGAATTTCCCACCGAAACGGAACGTGTTCAAGCCGTTTCAGGACTGACGTTTCAGCTTGAGCGCGGCCAGACGATCGGGATTGTGGGTGAGTCGGGATCGGGGAAATCAGTGACATCTCAAGCGGTGATGGGTTTGATTCCGTCACCGGGTCGGGTCACAGCGGGTGAAATTTGGCTGAAGACCAGTCCTGCGGCGAACCCAGTTAATCTGCTAGCGATGCCCGAGAAGCAGTTGCGTCGCTATCGGGGCGGCGAGATCGCGGTGATTTTTCAAGAGCCGATGAGTGCGCTCAATCCGGTGTACACGATCGGCTATCAAATTGTGGAGGCGATCCGTCAGCATCAGGCGGTGACGGTCACGGAGGCGCAACAACAGGCGATCGAACGGCTCCAGGAGGTGAAGCTTGTGGCGGATGAGACAACGCTACGGGATCAGGTGAGTCAGGAACTAGACGCCCAGGGTGGAGTGACGAGTAAGCGCGATATCCTCAAGCGGGTGGCACAAATTAAGCAGGATTGGCTGGATCGTTATCCCCATCAGCTTTCGGGTGGGCAGCTTCAGCGGGTGACGATCGCGATGGCGATTGCATCAAATCCAACACTGTTGATTGCCGATGAGCCGACGACGGCGCTCGATGTGACGGTGCAAGCAACCATTTTGAAACTGTTGCGGGAACTGCGCGATCGGCATCAGATGTCGATGATGTTTGTCTCGCACGATCTCGGCGTGATCGCTGAGGTCGCGGATGTGGTGGCGGTGATGTATCGCGGCAAATTGGTGGAGGTTGGGACGGTCGATCGCATCTTTTCCGCGCCCCAACATCCCTATACCAAGGGGCTGATCGCCTGTCGTCCGCAGCTTGATCGACGAATGCGTTGTTTGCCCACGGTAGCGGATTTTATGGAGGTGGTGACGAATGCGGCGGGCGAGCCGGAAATTGTGGAACGGACGCCGGATGCGGAGATTTTTGGCCAGGTTATGGGTGAGACGATCGCGCCGATCGGTGCGGCTCTGGGTGTGCGATCGCGGGGTCAAGGGCGATCGGATCTCGAGCGTATCCGCAGCATTCTTGAAGATGGCAGTGATCCCGCCGCGATC
>RDYZ01000238.1 GCA_004293855.1 Oscillatoriales cyanobacterium
TTTTTTTGTTCGTTGATTGTCGTTCTTGTTGTGCATTTTGACGCATTTGAGGTAGAACCCGATCACGAATTACAGCATATGCACTGGTATAAGTTTTTGCTGTTTTTTCTGTTTTGATAGTGCTGAGATCGATCACGTAACGAGTTGGCTGTCCTCCAATGGTTCCGAGTAATTCATTGGCATTAAGATAGGGATGAATTACGGATAAGCTTTTGTGATCCCAATCCACAGTTTGAGCGGTCGCTATTTCCAGCAAAAATCCATCATGACCATGAGTCTGCCCCTGATAGCAACATTTCACACTACGATTAACCGCCAAGGTCTGCGCTTGACTCACATCCAAACCCGACGATAACGCCGAATTAATCGACGCGATATTCTCCTCATAGCGCCACGGACTCTCACGCGAATCCCCCAACTGTGTCGCCAGCTTTTTCGGTGCGTTGTATTCACCCTTGACCCAATTCACCAGTGACACATGCACCGCCGCCTCACCCGACCACACCTGCGACGACACCGCATTAAAAATCGTCCCGCCCGTCTCCACGATGTAGTCCAAACCGCCTTGTCGTGAATAGTTTTGGCGGATCGTATTTGTGCCGACAAGTCCCGCCCGACCACCTGGGGACAAGCGATCGTGGGCTCGCCGAAACCAGTACACGCAGTAATCCGCCCGCCCAGGAATGTCGGGGTAGCGTTCTCGTAACGCTCGCACATAGTCTGCGCCAAACTCGCGCTGCATCTTGTTTTTTGACTGAAATGGCGGATTACCGATGATTGCATCCGCAGACGGCCATTCGTCAATTTCTAAGGCATCACAGCGAACGATATTGCGATCGAGCATGTCGAGTGGTAGCACCGCTTCATCTAAACCCAGGCTATCGACCGCAACTTTCCGGGCAATTGACAAGGTGACCCGTGCTAGCTCAACGGCAAAGGCATTGCGATCAAGTCCAAAAAATTGCTGTTCGAGATTAATTCCACTCAATCGCCGGGTTTGTGCCGTTTGATCCTGTTCCTGCTCGAAAATCTTATCAATTAAAAGCTGCTCCACTTGCTTTAACTCTTGATACGCCATGTAGAGAAAATTACCGGAACCACAGGCCGGATCGAGAATCCGGTAGCGCTGCATTTCTAAGTGCAAAGCATTCAAGTCGGCTAAATTATGGGTTGCTTCGATGCGCTCTTCCCAGTATTGCCCGATCGTCGGTCGGACAATTTTCATGATGTCATTTTCTGAGGTGAAGTGAATTCCTTCAGTATGACGATCACCACTATTGAGCGTTGCCTCGAAAATACTCCCAAAAATCGCCGGACGGACCTTACTCCAATTGTGGCGTGTTGCCCGATCGAGCGTTAATAGCTCCTGCTTTTTCAGCTCGATCGGTGGTAATTTTGCGAACAGTCCACCATTGAAATACCGCACTCCTTGAAATCGACCATAGGGCGTTTGCCCCGCTTCATTCATTTCACGAAATAGACCTTTACATAAAATATCGTAGGTACTTTCTGGTTGGGGTGGTAAACATTTTTTAACCGCTTCAGAAAAGGCTTTTTCGGGAAGTAGCTGACGATATTCTGAGAACAGCGCTAAAACGCACTGTAAAACAAACCGCTGGGCGTCACGTTCATTAAAATAGGTCGATGGGGATTGGCTCCGGTGGTGCAACGATTGATACAGCTCACCCATGTTTTCCGCCGCCGCTTGTGTCACTTCAACAATCTGACCGTCGCGGAATAAGGGCTCTCGCACACCGCCTTCCATAAACCGAAAGGCATCAAGATGAAAGCCAATTTCTTCGGTGCGAATTTTATCGACTGGCGTACCGATCGCCTGTTCAAAATCGTAAATCCAAAATTCATCGAAATTGCATAAAACGGCATAGCGCGGCGATGGATTGAGATGGCTGACGTAATCCCACACTTGGCCGTAGTGCCGATCGAGGCGTCGCTCCGATCGGCGTTTCAGTTCGACCACCACCGACCCGCGCGGCCAATATAAATCGGCATAGCCCGTCCTGCCGCGTCGTCCGGCTCCTGGAACGGCTGGCTCAAGCCGCGCACCCGCTTGGTTCGTCCCCTCATGACCAAAGGCGCGAAAAAAGGCTTCAAGAAAGGGAGCGCCTTGACTACGCTCGCTTTGGTCTTCGCCATTCACAATATGACGGCGATAAAACTGGAGAAAGGTTTCAATACTGTCGGGAGTGGCGGCCATGCTGCGATTAACCTCAAAGTGCTATGAAACGAAAGCGGAGAACCGAAGATCTGAACGAACGCAGAGTGTGGGAACGATAGGCAGATAGAAATACGTGGCTCAATTTTCCCTCACCATAACTAAAACGCGCCGTAGATCGGCTGGATCTACGGCGCGTTTTAGTTATTTCACCCACGAATTAACGACGATGACAGCACAACACCAATCATCGCCGTTCAGTCATTGATTCACGAATTAACCGAGCAGTGCTTTCGCTTTCGCAACGACGTTCTCAACCGTGAAGCCGAACTCTTGCATGAGCTTGTCTCCCGGAGCCGACGCGCCGAAGGTCTCGATCGAGACGCTTGCGCCGCTTCCACCGACGTACTTCGACCAGCCCATCGAGATACCCGCTTCTACCGAAAGACGCTTGGTCACCGCAGACGGCAGCACGGACTCTTTGTACTCATCCGATTGCTCATCGAACACTTCCCAGCAAGGCATCGACACGACGCGCACTTTCTTGCCCTCTTCGGTGAGTTTCGCAGCGGCATCTACACAGAGACCCACTTCTGAACCCGTACCGATTAGGATGATATCCGGCGAATTGCAACCGCAGTCAATGGCGATGTAGCCACCTTTCGAGCCATTTTCGATGCTGCTGGCGGCGAGGTTGGGGACACCTTGACGGGTGAGGGCGATCAGCGTCGGACGGGTACGGTTTTCGACGGCCACTTTGTAGGCTGCCGAGCACTCGTTACCGTCTGCCGGACGGAAGACCATCAGGTTGGGGATGGCACGCAGCGAGGCGATCGTTTCCACCGGTTGGTGGGTCGGGCCGTCTTCACCCAGGGCGATCGAGTCGTGGGTCATGACGTAGATGACGCCTGCTTCCGACAGTGCCGACAGACGAATTGCTGCACGCATGTAGTCTGCGAACACCAGGAAGGTTGCACAGTAGGGAACCAAGCCCGAACCGTGAAGCAACATGCCGTTGCAGATTGCACCCATGGCGTGCTCACGGACACCGAAGTGAACGTTACGGTTTTCGTACGCGCCTTTTTGGAAGTCACCGGAGCAGTGCAGCTCGGTGAGGTTCGAGTGGGTTAGGTCAGCCGAGCCGCCGATCAGTTCGGGGAGGTTCGGCGCCAGAGCGTTGAGGGTGTTTTCCGAATGCTTCCGGGTCGCCAGGGATTTGTCTGCCGGGGTCAGAGCCGGGAGGTCTTTATCCCAGCCTTCGGGCAGTTTGTTGTCGATCAGGCGTTGGAGTTCTGCGCCCTCTTCGGGGTACTTGGTTTTGTACTGAGCAAAAGTCGATTCCCATTCGGCTTCGAGGCTAGCACCACGCTCGATCGCCTTGTGGAAATGAGCGTACACATCCTCGGGAACCTCAAACGGCTCGTAGTTCCAGCCGAGGTTTTCACGGGTCAGTTTGATTTCAGCGTCACCCAGTGCCGCACCGTGAACACCAGCGGTATCTTGCTTGTTGGGCGAACCGTAACCGATCAGGGTGGTCACCTTGATCATCGTCGGTTTGTCGGTGACTTTTTTCGCCTCTTCGATCGCAGCAGCGATCGCATCGAGATCGGTGTTGCCATTCTCGACGTGGAGCGTATGCCAGCCGTAGGCTTCAAAACGCTTCGACACATCTTCGGTGAATGACACATCGGTCGAACCGTCGATCGAGATGTGGTTATCGTCGTAGAGTGCGATCAGCTTGCCCAGACCCCAGTGACCCGCCAGCGAGCAAGCCTCACCGGAGATACCCTCCATGTTGCAACCGTCGCCAAGGATGACATAGGTGTAGTGATCCACAACCGTAGCATCGGGCTTGTTAAACTTCGCACCCAGGTGCGCTTCCGCCAGCGCCAGACCCACACCATTGCAAATCCCTTGACCGAGAGGGCCGGTGGTCACTTCCACACCCAGAGTCTCGAAGTTTTCCGGGTGTCCGGGTGTACGCGAACCCCACTGGCGGAATTGCTTAATGTCTTCGATGGTTACGCTGTCATAGCCGAACAGGTGCAGCAGTGCGTATTGCAACATGCAGCCATGACCGGCGGAGAGAACGAAGCGATCGCGATTAAACCATTTGGGGTTCTTCGGATTAAACCGCATGAACTTATCCCACAGGGTAAAGGCCATCGGAGCTGCACCCATCGGCAAACCGGGGTGGCCAGAGTTGGCCTTCTGGACGGCGTCGATCGCCAGAAAGCGAATCGCGTTAACGCAAAGTTCTTCGACAGATTGGGTGGCGACAGCCATATCTAACTCTCTATGATTACAACGGTAGGGCGACAGCGTATCTCTCTCGAGACGTTGCCGGTCAATGAGCAAGGCTCGACGGAACAGGGTGCGTGTGAGGGCATCCGGCGTTTCCGCCATACGATTCGTAACAGACGATACGTTAAAGGCGACCGAGACGCCAGACAATGGCACCGCGATCGACCCTCAAGAATCAATTCAGCTAATCCTAGACGTGTGGCGTAACAAACGACGGTTCAAACCCGTACTCGCAAAGAATTGACACCATGATGCCACTAGGGGGATCGAGGGGCAAGAGTTCCACTCGATGAAATCATTTTCGGTATGCTACGAGAGGGCGAAATGTTGAGCCGAATCACGGACAGATCGCGCCTTCTTTGCTTTTATGCCTAGCCTCCCCGCCTTTCTAGGCTTTCACTACAACCTGTTGCTGGTTGCGCTCTCGATCGGTGTGGCGACGTTTGCCGCCTATACCGCCTTCGATATCACCGAATGTGCGACCCAGGTTCGATCGCTGAAACGTCAGATTTCATGGGTTGCCCTGGGGGGATTCACCCTAGGGGGCGGTATCTGGTCGATGCACTTCATCGGCATGTTAGCGCTTCACCTTAACATCCCAGTACGCTACGAGCTTCATCTAACCCTGGCATCCCTGGCGATCGCCGATATTGCCGCTGGATTCGCCCTGTTTCAAGTCGCCCAACCCGTTTGGAACCTAGGCCACCGGATTTCAGGTGCGGTCATCATGGGCAGCGCTGTGGCCATGATGCACTATATGGGGATGGCGGCTATCCGTATCCCCGCAACCATGGAAATGGATACCGGCATCATTGTGCTGTCCACCCTGATTGCGATCGTGGCATCTGGGGCCGCTCAGTGGATTTTGCGCCGCTTCGATCAGGTTAGCCATGCTCGTGAACTGTGGCGTTGGTGCGCCTCACTCGTCATGGGTTTAGCCGTGAGCGCAATGCACTACACCGCCATGCTGGGTGTTCGCTTTATCCCAGAACAAACCACAACACTCCCCGTGGTCGAGGGGATGGAAGCCAATCGCCTTGCGGAACTGGTGGGAGCCGGAACCCTCATTTTTTGCGGCATCACCCTGGTGATCACCCTCAGTCAACGTCGCCGTGCCCTTCAGACAAGCCTTTTGGAGTTACAAAATGCCCAAATGCGACTCATTCAAGCTGAAAAGCTATCGAGTATCGGTCAGCTTTCAGCAGGTATTTCCCATGAAATCAATAATCCCCTCGCTTTTCTCAAAGGTAATCTCTCCTATCTGGAATTAACCATTCAGGATTTGATAGATCTGGTGACATTAGTTGCAAATCATGCGGGCTATCAAAGCGACGCGATTGAGGAAAAACTTGATGAAATTGATTGGGACTTTTTACGTGCAGACTTACCGAAATCGATCGAGTCAATGCACAAGGGTATCAGTCGAATTCAAGATATTGTTAAATCCTTAGAGGTGTTTTCAAGCTGTAATGAATCAGATATTAAGTCTGTGAATTTATGTGCTCGCATTGATGAGGCTCTCAAACTTTTGTCTCAGCGATTACAAGTTACAAACGATCGCCCGGAAATTGTCATTGAACGACACTATGAGGATTTGCCATCGATCGAATGTTTATCGGGGGAAATGCTGCAAGCTATTTTTAGTTTTCTGGACAATGCGATCGATGCGATCGAACAGCGTTGGAAAACCGGCGATCTTCAAATTGGCAAAATCACCATTACCACTCAGTTTCAGGATCAGCAAAGTATTTACCTCAGCATTGCCGATAACGGCATTGGCTTTGAGCCCAAACTTGAATCTCGGCTGTTTGAGCCCTTTTTTACGACCAAGGCTCCCGGTAAAGGAACCGGCTTAGGTCTGACCTTGGCACTCCAAACCATCCAACAACACGGCGGAACTCTGGCGCTAACTCCGGACAGTCAAGGAACTCGAGTTGAGGTGTCCTTGCCTGTGAATAAGGTGGGTGTATTGGCCTGTAAACTGTCTAAACTTTCACTTCCCTAGCCACCCCTAGCCACAATGGGAGGCGTATCGCCAGTGGGGTAGACATCGCAGTCCGAATAAGTCAAAAAAGGAGCGGGCTGGGGTTCCGTGTGAACGGCTAAAGTGCCTAACCGATGTTCAGTTAATCATTAATAACAGGTGTGACCATCCCGTGGCTGCGTATGACTTTTTCCGCGTCGTAGGGTTCCGAGGAGGGTGGAGGCGATCGTACAACGTTGCAGCGTCGGAGCATTATTCGACGTCACAGTTACCCGCCCGAGTTGTCCATGAACCCGGCCTCGTTCGTTGAATTCCAGATAATACTGGCCACGTCTACTGGCAAACGTTGTGCCTTTTTCAATGGTTACGGGCGCTTGTATTCCTTCCCAAACTTGCGGTTCTAAGTCGCGACGGTGAACCGACCATTCAATACGATCGTCCAGCTCACGCATACTAACCCGCCAATTGGATTTGGTGCGTAGGGAGCGATTCTGGGCATCACGCATCGCCAAATGTAGACGTTCATTTACCGTGCTCACCGTTTGCCGATCGCGGAAAAGCTGCCAACCCGGCGCGGCGATTGCGGCTAAAATTCCAACCATCACCACAACAATGGCGAGTTCAATGGCAGTAAAACCGGCGATCGAGGACTGAGATTTAGAAATAGCTTGAGCGGGATGAGAGTATGGTATTTGCGATCGAATGGATCGGAGTTGGAACATCGAGAGACCCTGAACTAAGACAAAGGAAATCTCCAAGGTGACCAAGACAGATCGGAATCGGTATTGATTTTTAGAATTGAATCGATACTCTCATTCTGGCTGGCTTGATTTGGAGAATTCGCCTGTAGATTAGCAATTAAATGGGGTTAAATCGACAGAGAAAATACGGAAAAATGCACAAAATTTTGAAGACTTCCATTCTGGAGATCAAAATAGTGCTGCAAAAACTGATCCAATGACGATCGTGACCACTTGCCTCGAAGCCTTGACTCTCTGATCCTGCGGTGGATACACTGATAGCCGCTGTTGTCATCTTCGCGCGCGCCCGTTTCTGGGGTGTTTTTTCTATGACCCATGCCACCGATCTCGACACCCTCGCTCGTTGGATGGCGTCGGATTTTACCAACCAGCAACAAGCTTTCGACAACCCGCCGATTTTTGCCCATGTTCGCGCCTGTATGCGTCCGCTGCCCGCTGGCATCCTGGACGGGATTACGCTCTATCTGGAGCAGGCGTACCAATACAATCTCGATCGCCCCTATCGCACCCGTGTCCTCAATCTCAAGCTCGCTGAGATCGACGGACAGCAGCAAATTGTCATCGAGAACTATGCCTTGCGGGATCAAGAGACATTTTTTGGGGCCTCGCGCGATCGCGTACGGCTGGCCGCGCTGACGACGGAACACCTGACAAAGCTAACCTGTTGCGATTTTCGGGTGAGTTGGACGGGTGAGTGTTTTGAGGGAACTGTGGAACCGGGCAATGCCTGTATGGTGGAGCGCAACGGCAAGATGACCTATCTCCAAAGCACGTTTCAGGTGGGAGCGGATCACTTCACCAGTTTGGACCGGGGTTACGATCCGGAAACCCAAGAACGGGTTTGGGGTTCGATCGCGGGGCCGTTTGAGTTTGTCCGCGTGTCGAGTTTTGCGGATGAATTGAATACCACGATCGAGACACCCAAGGGGGCTGCTTAATATTCGCTAATCCGCATTTTGAGCGGCGATGTTTTCCTCGAAACCTGCTGATACATGGTTGATAAATTGCCGACCTTAATGATTGACCCATCTCGATAAGGCGAGCGAATTCAACCCTGTTAAAAGCGCAGTTGACGCGCAATTTCGCGGGAGACTTCGATCGCGCCATCGCGATTTAAATGGCTAGGATCTTCAAAGTAACGATCGGGCAAGGTGGGTGCAATATCCATGACGCTGACATGGCTGTACTGTTGGGCGAGTCGCGCCAAAAATTGACGAAACTCACGTTCCGCAGCCGTGCGTGTGGGGTCGAGATAACCGGCGGTTAAGGGCAACGGTACAAGGATTAACTCAATGCCTTGGGCTTGGGTAAATTCAACGAGACGTTGGGTCGCGTCACCCTGATCGCCCGCAAGGGAAAAATTGGCATAGTCACCGTCGTATTCACCCGCGACAGGATTGCGATCGCGGTAATACAGATCAAACGTAAAGCGCGTTTCGATCGGCAGAAAACCATCGGCACGTAAGGCGCTCGATCCATCGACGTCATTCGGCTGAATCGTGAGCTCACCCCGTTGCAAGGCAAGATAACCGGGGGATTCACGCAAGCTGCGATCGGTTCGATCGGGACGTCCGCTGTTAAAAGCCCGCACACCATCGGCCCAAATAATGCGGCGGGGTAGCTGATCCTTCGGCAAGATCTCCCGCACAAAGCGATCCACCACCTGCGCCGTTGCACCATTAATCCCTAGGTTGAGCGATCGCATCGATCGCTGGCCTCGCCCTTCTAGCGCTTGCTGTAACGCTGTTGGGTCAACCCCTTGCTGTGCGCGAGAACTGCCCACGATCGCAATTTCGGGCGCACCTTCTGCCGCGACATGGGCGGTGTAGAGTGCTAACTTTTCGTCGAGCACGGCACTACCAAACGTCCAAGCCACCCGATCGGAGCTGCTCGCCTCCGCCCGTTCAAAGGCATAGGCCGCACCGGCTAAGTATTCGCGGGTTTTCTTCTGTGCCAAAATCCAGCGCGGATCATCACTCGGCACAGATTGCATCGCATAGGCCGCTCGCGCCCACCATCGCGCCACCGCTTGCCAATCCCGGCTGACTTTGGCGGTTCCCGTTTCTTGCCACGCGGTTTGGGCGGCTTGGATACCCTGTTCGTAGGCGGGGGGTGAGTTGCTGGACTGATTTGGAGAATTGCCGGGGGTGGTTTGGGTCAGAACAGCACGATCGGCGGTTGTGCGGGTGTCCCACCGGGGAAAATCAAGGGTCAAGCTTGCCAGCGGAACACCGGAGCATACCGATAGCACCAGCGTGATCAGGAATGCCGGTACGGTCGGTTTAAACATAGGAAAAACGATCGAGCCGTAGCATCGAGCAAAAAAATAAGAGGCGGTTCAGCGTTACCGATACTAATCGTATACGGTACATTCCGGCAGCAAGCCGATGAATTGAATGAGCTCCTTGAATGGGAGTCTGGAGTCTAAGATGCCGCCATGTCTTCGTACCGTTGCAGCGCCGATCGCTGAACCTCAAGCCACGATCGGCCCATTGCCCGTGCTGCCCGTGCCACATCTTCGTACTCGGGCTGAATATTCACGATCGCTCCCTGACGATCTCGGGCAATTTTGATCGCGATCGTGTGTCCATCTAGCTCGATCGTGGCAAATTCCCGCGCTAAAGTCGTGCGGGATTGCAACCGGTGGCGAATGCCGAGGGTGGTGGTTTCCTGAAAAATAATCGTCTCACAGGTCGTACGTAAATCCGGCGCACAGATTACCGTTAGTGCTAGCCCCGTCCGGGTTTTTTTCATGCCGATCGGTGTGGTGAACACATCCAATGCACCAGCGGCAAATAGACGATCAAACACATAGCCGATCACCTGGGGGCTGAGGTCATCAATCTGGGTTTCGAGGACGGCGACGGTTTCGAGCGTCCCGAGAGAATGCGCCTCGATCGAGTCGATCGAGGACGTGGACGACATCACGGATTCGGTGGAGGGTGAATCCACCGCAGGACAAGCCGCATCACCCACCCAGAGTCGTAGGGCATTCGGGAGGCTGAGATCGATCATTCCGGCTCCCCAGCCCACACGATCGATCGTCATGGCTGGAGGGTTGCCAAACTCTGCCGCCAACTCCACCATTAACGCCGCACCCGTCGGTGTGACAAGTTCCCGCTTAATCCCGTTGTCATACACCGGCACACGCCGCATCTGCCAGAGTTTTAACACCGCTGGCACGGGCACAGGCATCCGGCCATGAGCCGCCCACACCGTCCCACCGCCCGTCGGTAGCGCCGAACAGTACACCGCCTCCACGTCTAGCCAATCGAGGCCGATGCACGTGCCGACAATATCAACGATCGCGTCAATGCCTCCCACCTCATGGAAGTGAACGGCATCCGGTGCAACGCCGTGGACTTCACTTTCGGCCTGGGCGAGGCGACGAAACACGGCGAGGCTCCAGCGCTGCACACGATCGGGCAAGGCTGCGGCGGTGATCATGGCCTCGATTTCAGGCAG
>RDYZ01000239.1 GCA_004293855.1 Oscillatoriales cyanobacterium
AACGAAGGTATCCGTGCTTGGATGGCTCCGGTTGACCAACCGCACGAAAACTTTGAGTTCCCCGAGGAAGTTCTTCCCCGTGGTAACGCGCTCTAAGATTTTTGTGTTGGCAATGCTGAGACAGGGCAGATCCCCATAGTCTGTTGAGCTGCGCTGCATCATTGCTTCGCTGAATTGGTCAAAATCCAGCCCGGACAGCGACCAATTCAAACAAACCCCCAAAGGTACGCGACGATCTAGATCGATCGTCACGGGTCGTTTTCAGTTAACGTGTAACGTGTCTGAACGCAGCTCGTTTTTAAGATCTCATTGATCGAAAAGTTTCTACATTAACGATGGAGGTTTGCCCCCGTGGAAACGCCCTTTAATGGTGCGATTGTTGGTGCGGGTCGCGACCAAGAATCTACCGGCTTTGCCTGGTGGTCTGGTAATGCTCGCCTGATTAATCTGTCTGGAAAACTGCTGGGTGCTCACGTCGCTCACGCAGGTCTGATCGTCTTCTGGGCAGGCGCAATGTGCCTGTTTGAAGTCGCTCACTTCGTGCCCGAAAAGCCGATGTACGAACAGGGTTTAATCCTGATCCCGCACTTGGCTTCTCAAGGTTGGGGCATTGGCCCCGGCGGTGAAGTCATCGATACCTTCCCCTACTTCGTGGTGGGTGTTCTTCACCTAATCTCTTCGGCGGTTCTGGGCTTTGGTGGTATCTACCACGCTGTTCGTGGTCCTGAGCGTCTCGAAGAATACTCGTCTTTCTTTGGTTATGACTGGAAAGACAAGAACCAGATGACCAACATCATCGGCTTCCACCTGATTCTGTTGGGTTGCGGTGCGTTGCTGCTGGTTATCAAGGCGATGTTTGTTGGTGGTGTCTACGACACCTGGGCTCCGGGTGGCGGTGATGTACGCATCATCAGCAATCCGACGCTGAACCCTGCAATTATCTTTGGTTATCTGTTTAAGGCTCCCTTCGGTGGCGAAGGTTGGCTGTGTGGCGTTGACAACATGGAAGATGTTATCGGCGGTCACATTTGGGTCGGTCTCCTCTGCATTAGCGGCGGTATCTGGCACATTCTCACCAAACCGTTTGGCTGGGCGCGTCGTGCGTTCGTCTGGAATGGTGAAGCTTACCTGTCGTACAGCATTGGTGCGCTGTCGCTGATGGCGTTCATCTGCTCAGCGTTCATCTGGTTTAACAACACCGTTTACCCGAGTGAGTTCTACGGCCCGACCAACGCGGAATCATCGCAGGCTCAGTCCTTCATCTTCCTCGCTCGTGACCAAAAACTCGGTGCAAACATCGGTTCGGCTCAAGGTCCGACCGGTCTGGGTAAATACCTGATGCGATCGCCGACGGGTGAAATCATCTTCGGTGGTGAAACGATGCGTTTCTGGGACTTCCGTGGTCCTTGGCTTGAGCCGCTGCGCGGTCCTAATGGTCTTGACCTCAACAAGCTCAAGAACGATATCCAACCGTGGCAAATCCGCCGTGCGGCTGAGTACATGACGCACGCGCCGAACGGTTCGATCAACTCGGTAGGTGGCATCATCACCGAGCCGAACTCGGGCTTTAACTACGTTAACCCCCGTGCTTGGCTGGCTGGTTTCCACTTCATCATGGCCTTCTTCTTCTTGGTGGGTCACCTCTGGCATGCTGGCCGCGCTCGCGCTGCTGCTGCTGGTTTTGAGAAAGGTATCGATCGCAAGACCGAAGCCGTTCTCAGCATGAAGCCGCTGGATTAAGAGCGTTGTACTGCTGATGTCCGATTGAATGCCTTGCCTGCTTTGGCTGCATAGAACCGGACATTTTTAGAAGCCTCCACGGTCTGTGGAGGCTTTTTATTTGTCAGTCGTGCGATCGTGGCGGACGGTTTGCCCCACACTGATGCGTAAAAATGAAAGACTCGTGATCGCTCTAGGATGTAGGATTTTTGAGTGAGGCCGGATCGGTCTGGTAGCCTAGTGACAGTTTTTTGTGATGCCTGCCTCGATCGTCTCGAGCGGGCCTCGTGTTATCGATATTATTAAAACGTTTACAACGCAAGGATTCGGGAATGGTACTGACGAACGAGATCGACGCGGCTCAACCTACGTCTTCCCAGAAAGAGTTCGATCTTCAGGTGTTTCTACAGACCGGTAAGGCGGATGTTGAAACAGCTCTGGATCGATCGCTGCCGGTGGTCTATCCAGAAAAGATATACGAGTCCATGCGCTATTCACTGCTGGCGGGTGGCAAACGATTACGACCGATTTTATGTTTGGCTACGTGTGAGATGATGGGCGGCACTCGTGAGATGGCGATGCCGACGGCCTGTGCCTTGGAGATGGTGCATACGATGTCCCTCATCCATGACGATCTGCCCGCGATGGATAATGATGACTATCGCCGTGGCCGCCTGACCAATCACAAGGTGTACGGCGATGATGTGGCGATTTTGGCGGGTGATGGTTTGCTGGCCTATGCGTTTGAGTTCATCGTGGTGCAAACGAAACAGGTTCCGGCGGATCGCCTGTTGGATGTGGTGATGCGTTTGGGGCGTGCAGTGGGCGCTGCGGGGCTGGTCGGTGGTCAGGTGGTGGATTTGGACTGTGAGGGTAAACGGGATGTGCCGATCGAAACCCTGAACTTTATCCACAATCACAAAACGGCAGCTCTACTAGAAGCCAGTGTGGTGTGTGGCGGGTCGATCGCAGGCGCGAATGCCGACGATACATCACGCCTGAGTCGGTATGCTCGCAATATTGGTCTGGCCTTCCAGATTATTGACGATATTCTGGATATCACCGCTTCGTCTGAGGAACTGGGCAAGACGGCGGGTAAGGATTTGACGGCACAGAAAACGACCTATCCCAGTTTGTTGGGATTGGAGGAGTCGAAGCGTCGGGCGACGGAGCTATTGGCCGCAGCGAAAGCCGAGCTGGAACCCTATGGCGATCGAGCGACACCGCTCAAGGCGATCGCGGATTTTATCGGTAGTCGTAATCATTAAGGTGGATACTTGTATCCCCTAACCCTATCGAATTAGCCAGGAGACAGAATGCAAGAGTTCGCGCCAATTTTCGGGAACCAACCGCTGATGGTTGCACTTGCGGCTTGTTTTATTGCTCAACTCGCGAAATTGCTCGTGAGCTTAGCACAGCAAAAACAGTTTGATTTCCGTGTTTTGTTCGGATCGGGCGGGATGCCGAGTTCTCATTCGGCTTTAGTGACGGCATTGGCGATCGCGATCGGTCGGGTGGAGGGATGGCAAAGTGCCGCGTTTGCCATTTCAATGACGTTTGCATTTATCGTGATGTACGATGCCGCCGGTGTGCGACAGGCAGCGGGGAAACAAGCGAAAGTCCTCAATCAAATTGTGGAGGAGCTCTTTCAAGAAGATCCCCATCTCAGCGAGGAAAAGCTCAAGGAATTGTTAGGACATACCCCATTTCAGGTGATTATTGGTGCGCTCTTGGGTGGGGCGATCGCCTGTTTGGTGGGTTTGTCTTAAATCGTAAAACTGCGGTGGCGTGTGGGTCACGATTGTTTACCCGATCAAAACGATCGAAACAACTGTGAGATACTGCAACACAGAGATTTAAGTTTTGACATATTCCAAGCCTAACTGCCGTGAAAGCAATTACCCTCCTCGGATCAACCGGCTCCATCGGGACACAAACCCTCGATATTCTCGAGCATAATCCTGATCGTTTTCGTTTGGTGGGGATCGCGGCGGGGAATAATGTGGATCTGTTGGCACAGCAGATTCGCCAGTTCAAACCAGAAATTGCCGCGATTCATAATGCCGATAAGTTATCGGATCTAGAAGCGGCGATCGCCGATCTAGATGAGAAACCGCAGTTGCTAGCCGGAGCCGATGGGATCGTTGAGGTCGCGCGGTACGGAGATGCCGAAGCCGTCGTGACGGGGATCGTCGGGTGTGCTGGGTTGTTGCCGACGATCGCGGCGATCGAAGCAGGCAAAGATATCGCCCTCGCCAACAAAGAAACCCTGATTGCTGGGGGGCCGGTGGTCAATCCACTCATTGCAAAACATGGCGTGAAGCTGCTTCCGGCAGACTCTGAACACTCAGCAATTTTTCAGTGCTTGCAAGGTGTCCCGGCGGGGGGGCTGCGCCGCATTATTTTGACCGCATCGGGCGGAGCGTTTCGAGATTGGCCGGTAGAGCGACTCTCGGAGGTTACGGTGGCCGATGCCATTACCCACCCGAATTGGTCTATGGGTCGCAAGATCACGGTGGATTCTGCAACCCTTATGAATAAGGGTTTAGAGGTGATCGAGGCCCATTATCTCTTTGGTGTGGACTACGACGATATTGAGATTGTGGTGCATCCACAGAGCATTATCCATTCGGCGATCGAGCTGCAAGATACATCGGTTTTGGCTCAGGTGGGCTGGCCGGATATGCGCTTACCGTTGCTCTACGCGATTTCCTGGCCGGAGCGTGTCCCCGCGCCGCTCGAGCGATTTGATTTTGTGAAGTCGGGTGATCTCACCTTCCGAGCTCCCGATCGGGCGAAGTATCCCTGTATGGATTTAGCCTACGCGGCGGGTCGTGCGGGTGGATCAATGACGGCGGTGTTGAATGCTGCCAATGAACAGGCGGTCGCATTGTTCCTCGAGGAGCAAATCAGCTTTTTGGAGATTCCCCGTGTGATCGAGGCGGTGTGTGATCGCCACCGTACGGATTGGATGGCTACACCCGGTTTAGAGGATATTTTGGCGGTCGATCGTTGGGCACGAGAGGCCGTGAGTCTGATTGTGGCGGATTTGGATCGCCGAGCGACGGTTTTGGCCTAGGTCTGATCCCTTGCTTGAGCGGATTGCGTGTCACCAGTTCATGGAGCCGAACGGGACCCGGTTCGGTTAAATGGATAACAACGATCGAAGAGCCAGCTCGATCGCGCGTCCTGCCCCTAGACTCAGAGACCACCAGACCTCTAACCCCCAGACAAACCCTCCCGAGGCGATCGCTAGGAGCAGCAAACGTCCCAGGGGCAGATCGCGCCAGGAATGCTGAAGTTCTGAGAAATCTTGAGCTTGGAACACTGGAGTTAGGGGAAATGTGGGGAATGGCAGCCCTGGGGGGGCAAATTGTTTCGCACCGATCACAGACGAAGCCGCAGATGCACGATCGGCAGTAAAGGAGATGGCTTGTAAAGCCGTCAAAGCCGATCGAGCACTGTCAAAGCGATCGCTCACCTCCGGGGCCACTAACTTCGCGAACCATTGCTGTGCCGGACGAGACACCTGTGGCAACGCCCGCTCAATCTCCACGCGAAATCCCTCACCGATCCAATCCCCGATGCGATCGCTCGGTGTTCCCGTTAGCCAACACACTAAGCTTGCTCCCAAACCGTAGAGATCCGTGGCTGTCGTTAGTGGACGATTCAGAATTTGCTCAGGTGCCATAAAGCCCATCGTTCCCTGTATTAGGCTCGATGCCGTTCCGTCACTCTCACCGCTGAGACCACGCCGCGCCAAGCCAAAATCCACAAGACTGATTGCACCCGTATCGGAATACAGGATATTCTCCGGCTTCAGGTCGCGGTGCAGGATCGGCGGAGTGCGGCTTTGGAGATAGGCCAAGATTTCGAGAAGGTCGATCGTCGCTTGGTAGACAGCGCTCAGGTCTGACGAGACCACCGAATTCGTGATGCGTTGCGCCAGACTTGGGGCAGCTTGATAGGCTTGCACCAGATAAACCGCACGATCGGTCTCGATCTGTTCGATGTAGCGAGGGATCGCAGGATGATCGATCGCCTGCAAGATCTCAAACTCACGGGCGATCGCATCGTACCCCTGCCAACTGTTGCCAGCTTGGGCAAATTGAAATTCTTTGATCACAACCTGGATCGGCTCAGGGACAACGGCCTCAGAAGGCGCTGGGTCAGCCGGATTTTGGGCTGTTTGGCGGATCGTCGTTGCGGCGGCAGGCGTGATCGCGTGTGCGAGATAGGTGACGCGCCCACCGGCAGCATTGACGCCCAGAACACGATCGGCCTGATAGCGTCCAGCGATATTGGGTAATGGGATGGGGGAGGCGATCGGGTCGCCCGTCGTCATCCCAACAGCGGGATCAAAACTCTCGTTTGCAGGCATGATTCGCAAGAACACTGGGCAAGGACAGACAGAAGCAAAAGCCACCAGTTTGTCAGATTGATCCCCTCAACGTGGAATCGTCTGAACTGACGATCAAAGTTCACTGGTCCACGTTCACTGTTTCCCTGGAAGAGTCCGAACATTGCTGCACGTAAGGCTAGAAAACAGATGGGGAGATGCAGTCTCAATTGGGATGGTTGACCGGCGCGGTTTCAATGCCACCCGATCGCAGGTCAATTTGCGGCAGGGCGATCGTGATACCAACACGTTCAAACGCTAACTTCAGGCGGCGACGATACTCACGTTCCACATCCCACTGGGAAAGCGGTACGGTTTGAATCCACTGCAAAATTTCGACCCCATGATCGTCAAGCTTATCAACACCAATGAGCGCCACAGGATTCAAAATGAGATCGTGCCACTCGGGATCAGCCTGCATCGCCGTACTCACGTCACGCATTAACTGCATCGCTTCCGTGGTGTCGTGTTCTAAGCCAATTCGCACCCGAAAATCCACCCGTGACCAATCTTTTGTCAAATTGTGAACGTAGGCGATTTGATTATTCGGCACAACACTCAGCCGTCCACCATTGCCACGAATTTTTGTGACGCGCAAGCCGACGGACTCCACAACCCCAAACGTAATCCCCACATCAATGACATCCCCCACCGCAAACTGGTCTTCCCACAAAATCAACAAACCCGTCGTAAAGTCCTTGATTAGATTTTGAAACACCACCGCTAACGCCGCCCCAAACACCCCAGCTCCAGCGAGGACAGATCCCGGCGAAAACGGCTGCACACTTAAAAAGACCACCAATCCGATCAGAGCCGTCAGCAAACGAACCAAACCGGATAGTGCCGTCGAAAGGGTTGAAATTCGCTGTGAGGCTCGCTTGGAAGCGCTATCGGTCAACACCTGCTGATCCGCCCAGACCTCTAGGCTACGGCTGATAAACACATCGGCGATCCGGTTGAGTAACCGCACCCCCAATACCACCAGGGCAAGCTGTAACGGAAAACCCAGTAACCAACTGGCAATTTGGCGCGTGGCGGCAAACTGGGAGAGGACGATCACAGATCCCCCTAACCACACCATGGCTTCAGCAATGGTGACGAGATTGCTTAATAGTCGGTAAAATTGCCGTCGCTGTTTGGGGGATGCGTGTAGGGTGGCCTCTTCCATTTGACCGGGGAGGGGACAGGCCGGAGCCTGCTTCAGGCGGTCTTCGTAACGATCGATCAAACTGGACAGTCGGTATAAGCTAATGCCGATCGTCAGGGTGATCAGACTCACCCCGATCGCAATCCAACGGCGGCGGCGTTGGGCTTCGGGCTGGCGTGCTTTCTGGGCCGCAAGGAAGGAAGTTTGCAGCTCGTTTTGCCAGGTTTGGGCGAGTTGGCTCGCCGGTTGGCGGGCGAGTCGGGCATCGGTGTCGGTGACAGTCAGCACGACGCGCGGCGATAGTTCGACGTCATCAGCGGCAATCAAAACAGGCTGATTGGCAATTTGGTCGATCGTAATCGCAAAACTATCCAGCTTAAACCCCAGTTTTAAGATGGTTTCGATGTCCGCTTCGATGCTGCGGGCGCGTCGTTCGACGGGGCGCAAATCCAGAGAATCTGTTTTGGCGGGCGAGCGAGTGGCAGTGACGATAATGGAGGTGGGTTGACCATCGATCGCGATGGGCCGGTATTCGAGGTCGTCAATTTCACGAATGGGCGATCCGATCGGAGGATTTAAGCCTTGTAATGGCAATGAGAGCTTCAAGATCCCCAAGGGAGCGGCGATCGTCGGACTCCCAAGCGCCATCATGCCGATCCATACCCCAGATAAAACCGCAATTAGGCTGGATCTAACACACCCTTGGATGACACATTTCCATCGTATTTTCGCTGACTTTCTCCACAAAAATGGCTGAAGTCTGGATCGGTTTCGGAGTGTGCGCTGTCCCTGAATCCAAAGGCGGCCTAGGGTCTGAAACATAGTGGCGAGGCTCTCGAGTTGCTGTAAGTTTCGGTGTGTTGGTGTGAATTCCCGCCGCGAATCTACAACTCAGAATCCCTAGTATCCAGACCCGCGATCGGGTCAAATCTCCGATCGGTTAATCCTACTCGTTCATATTGCGATAGGTGGCAACGGCAGAGGGTGAAATTCGATTGAGATAGCGGAAAATCCAATACTTCATCACCGTGTCGAGAATGACGGGAAAGGTCGCGATAAAGAGGAAGTTGAATTGACGATTTTCAGCTAAACCAAAATGATTAAAGATGCCCTCAAGGACAACCTCCCAACCGTGGGGTGAGTGATATCCAACAAAGATATCGGTAAATAGAATAATAATAAATGCTTTCGCACTGTCACTTAAACCATAGACCAAATCATCAATAAAGGATTTAACAATCTCCACCTCATGGCGACTCACGATCAGGACAATGCAGAAGGCAAAAAAGGAGAACAGATCCGCAAAAATATTCTCAACTGCATTACCGCTGCGTGCTTCAAACTCTTCGGCAATTTCAAGTGCTTTCTCTTGCACCACCTTTTCCCGTTCTTCCTCTGATAGGGCTGGTGCACGACCAATCATCGCTTGAAATTGCAACATCTCTTCGTAGTGATGCAGCTCTGAAAAGGCTTCTTCTTCAAAGTCGTAATTAATGAAAACGCTCGTTTTTTCCGCCCAGAATTTTTCATAGATCGGTTTAACGATCAGATTTTTAGAAACTTGGTGGACGAGCAACGGAATCAAAATCAAGGTCAAGATAAACTTGAGTGAAATGACCGTTTTACTTTTCGAGTCCCGAAATTTGGCGACGACGTCTTCTTCGGCTTCGGGGTCAAGCTCGCGTCGAATCCGATCGAGTGTCCGCAAAATCGATCGCGGTAATAAGCTGGCCGACCCCGAGAGGGATTCCATCTCTTTTCCGCCGTCAGGCCGACGGTTGAATGATTCAGAGGCGCGGATCTCGTTGGGGCTGTCGAGACTGGCGAAGGCGGTGGTGGAAATACTGTTGGTTGTAATGGTGATGGGTCGATCGAGGTCACGGTAGCGCTTGAGCACAGCGTCGATAAAGCGTAGATGATCGAGAATTTCGGCAAAGTCGTAATCGGGAGTGTAGCGATCGTCTGGGGAATATTCGTAACCGCTGGCGTCGCTGGCTTCTAGGGGAATGGCGGGGAGCGATCGCTCGTTGAGAAAGTTGAGGGTGGATCGGCTGGCGTTGAATTCTGCAAGGCGACCTCGAATATTATTCAGCAGTCGATCGACCTCTGCGCGGAATTGCCCCAGCTCTAGGCTCGTGTATTGTGCCGATCGCATGGGGATCGGCTGACCGTCAAAGTAACGCTGTTCAATCTGCTCAATTTGTTGGGCTGCAAGATAAGCCGCATCGAGTGCGCGTTCGGGGGTTTTGCAATACCAACGGTGCAGGTTGTAGAGCGGTGCAAGAATGCCGCGCGAGCGATTGGAAAAGTTCATCAGATCAAGCTCGGTGCGGTAAGCGTGAATGGTGTTTCGGCACGTGAATAGAAACGAAACAGGTTAGTTTTGATGGCTTAGTATGGTAGCAAATTTACGGTGTTGGATTGGGTTGTACACTACGGTTGATCGTAATCTCCAAACGCTGACCTCCCAGTCTTGACCTCCCAGTCCTGATCTCTAAGCTCATGGACAGGTCTGCACGAACCAATGAGCCATGAGCCCAAGCCGCGATCGTACTTGCTCCCCATCCTGCCCTAAGGCGATCCCGGCGGTGTGACGATCGGCTCACTGGACAAACGCGCGATCGCCCGCAGATTTTGGCAGCGAAGGATCTCGGTGAATTCGAGCGATGGGCGGCCTTCGAGTTCGGCAGCATGTTCGATCGCCTGGACCAAGGACAACGCCGCTGTCTCTGCGCCATAGCCTCGGCGTTGGGCAATGCTGACCGCTGCTTCATCGGCACTAATATCGTGATCGGAACTGTGTGTACGGCGCCAGGTTTGACGCGCGGCAAAGGCGGTCAAACTTCCGGCGGCAGCAATTCCCAGGGGGTCGCCTTGGACGGCTTCCGCGATCGTTGCGAGCGTCCCGGCGACCGTTGCCGCACGATACCAGTCCCATTTTAGCCAACGAATACCGATCACCCAGCTCACCGTCCGCAACAGCAATAGGTCACGTTCCGCACGGGATAACTGTCGCCAGTGATGAATATTCAGATAGACCTTCCGCGATCGCTGCCAGGGATAGGGAAAGGGTGCTTCGATCGTGGCGTGTCGATCCGCCTTCACAATCAGCTTCACCAGCATCCGCCCTGAGGCTGGCATCAAATCACGCAAGTATTCAATTTCTTGAGCAACGTTCATAGGCGACGAACCTCAAAAGCAAAGGAGGCATTCAAGCGGGATCGAACGTACGATCATGAGCATCGAGCAGAATACTCGGTCTGATTGACCCAAGGTATCGATCGCAGCAGGATGGGGTTGCAATGGGGTTAATCATAGATCGGAGCGTTGGCAGGCGGGTGCAAAGTCTTGCAAACCAC
>RDYZ01000182.1 GCA_004293855.1 Oscillatoriales cyanobacterium
TCTATGGGGTTGTGGGCAACGGGGATCGCCTCCTCGGGGCGTTGTTAGACTGTATTAAACCGTTTGCTCAGCATCTCACTCGGTTAATTCATCCGATGGCTTTAACGAGGTCGCCGCATTTGGATCGTCCTTGGAAAACGTGTCGAGGCGATAGGGCTGTTTCCCAAACTGCTTACCCACGATAAAAAAATCCACCGGATACACCCATTGCGATTCAAACGGGCCGTGGATTTGGATACCGTGCATGACGGCGTAGTGAAACACCGTGGTGTCGAGACGAGAGAGCAGGTTACGGACATCTGTGGCGATAATGGTGCTCGCCAGTTTGGTAAGATCGACGAGGTTGAGCTGGTCGCCGTAGCGCAGTTGTGACAGAATTTTTTGGCGGACGATCGTTTGTTCGATGTCCTGCATGTCGGTTTCGAGGTTGAGATGGCCTGCTGCGAGTTCTTCGACGATCGTCTCTAGCGCACCGCAGGCATGGGATGGCGTCTCGACCCCTTCACGGTAGATCAAGCCAATGTCGCCATTGCGTGAGATCGCGATATGCGGCATGGCATAAAACACAAACCGCCGTAACCCATTTTGGATCGGTGTATGGGCGGTGGCTGCTGCCAGACCGGTTTTACCCATCGTGACAAATCCTGCCAAGCTACAGCAGTTAAAGGTTTTGCCCCAGTAGCGCACAACGGCTTCGTACAGCGGATCGGTCTGCTCATCCCGACAGATTGCGATCATGCCCATCGTATTTTCGTCTTCAAACCCATGCTTTGATAACGCTTTCGCCGTGCGACTCATGTATTTGGAGAGGGGCAAGGCGCCAGGGAAGTAGTGGTGTAGCGCTTTGTCAAATTCGGGAAACTGCGCGGCGATCGCAGAGGCAGTATTGGCAGTCATAATCGAATAGGCAACAAGCGACAAACAGACGAAATAAGATACCAGTCCCATCCTGCTTTGATCGGTTTAAATCAAGCCAGTCACGTTCTGGCTAGCTGTGATCGCGTCTTTCATCAATCAATCCGTGGGGCTCTGCTGGCAATCTTTCGGATCATTGGCCATCAGCGTAGCAGCGATCGATCCCGCCTTCATTGACATCTATCAAGCCCTGATTCCTCAAGGTTTGACAGGGCTTGAGTGGCACAATACCGATGGTAGACGGAGGAGAACGATCGCTAGGACAGGGCGGCGAGGGCCTCAATCACGGTTTGATGAATCACACCATTACTCACGACTGTTCCCTGGTTCTGGGTGAGTTTGGCTCCCTGAGAAAAGTCTAACGGTTGGCCAAACATATCGGTGACTTTTCCACCGGCCTCTTCCACCACCAACACCCCGGCGGCGTGATCCCAAATTTTTTCGCGGTAGTCCGGTGTTTTGGGTGAGGGTAACCGTAGATACAGTACGGCTTCACCGTTGGCGACGGCGGCATATTTGGCTTGGGAGTCCATCCGCAGGGACGGAGCTGTGATCCCGACGGCTTGGGCGATCGCCGCTTGGCGCGACTGGTCACCGTGTCCCGATTCCACGCTTTCGACGAAGCGGAGCCGCTCGGTGTCGCCCCCGGCTACAACTTTTAAACCGTAGGACAGGTCGCTACCGATCGGCGTCATGCTAGCTCCTCCGCCACGAATCGCCACAAACAAGGCGCCTCGACCTCCTTCGGCAGGATAGGACGGACAGGCTAAAACGCCGAGCTGCACCTGACCGTTTTCAATCAAAGCAAGAGCAACAGCGTACTGATCATCCCGTAGAAAGCCCTTCGTGCCGTCGATCGGGTCTAGCGTCCAGAACCGATCCGCGCCGGTGCTGCTCCCGAGCCCGATCCAATTAATCACCCGCTCCGGTGTCGCGTCGGGGATGAATTCCCGCACGCTGTCGGTGGCCTGAGCCAGGAGGTGATTATCTTCGTTGAGGGCGGCGGCGTCTTCTTCGGCGATGATGGCATCCTTGGGAAAGGCGGCGGTGATCGCACGGCAAATTAAGGCTTGCGATCCATAGTCGGCGATCGTCACTGGGCTTTTATCATTTTTGGCGATCGCCTGGGGCATCGATTTCCGCACACGCTCACAGAGTCTGGCGGCCATCAGTACCGCATCGATCGCAACTCGCCGCTCAAGTTCATAGGACATAGGAAGATGATCTAGAAGAATCTAGATGAATAATTGACGAAAATTACAGAAATTA
>RDYZ01000183.1 GCA_004293855.1 Oscillatoriales cyanobacterium
AGTGCGACTCGTTGATTGGCAAATCACGGTAAACAGTCCGTACATAGCTAATCCAACTCTAACCAACAACGGAAAAGAGTTGAACTCTCGGAGATATACAGGTGAAAACCCTGTCCATCAGACTCGATGTGAACCCTTATCTGCCCACGATGACCCGACTCGGTTTCGGGAGGTCGAAGCTGGGAACAGGACGCAATCAGACAACCGTTGCGGATTGACACTGGCGTTAATAGGAAGTCCTCACGGTGAAACCGAGCCTAGAAAAGCAACCTATGGGTAAGCAGGGCGCAACTTTGAAAAGCCTGACTTGATTGGAGATATTCCCACCGCATCTTTAGATAATAGCGGTAAGAGTCCAGGGAATCCAATGGTTGAATTGGCTACACCTAACGGGACATAACAATCTCTCTGAGGGAACGAAGAAAAACGGATGGAAGGTCTAGGGGTGGTCGAACCCCGATGTAGGCTAGACGAGCAGCGGAACTCCTTCAATTCGGGTAGGATGCAGCGTAATTGCTGCAAGGTGTTCAGAAAATACAAATTGGAGCAGAGTATGGTTAGGCAGGATAGAAATATCACTGAATCATGGATAAATCTAAAGTGGAAGCAATTCCGTCAAGGTTTATTCCGCCTGCAAAAGCGCGTATTCAAAGCGGTTCAAGTTGGAGACAGGCGGAAAGCGCGGTCTTTACAGAAACTTATTCTGAAATCTCGTGCAGCTAGATTATTGGCTATTCGTCAAGTAACGCAGCTAAACAATGGTAAAAAGACGGCGGGTATTGATGGCAAAAAATCCCTCTCATTCGAGGAACGATTTGCACTTGAGTCAGTCCTCAAGACCAATTACAACAATTGGCATCACAGCAAGCTTCGGGAAATTCCAATTCCTAAAAAGGATGGGACAACCCGAATATTGAAAATACCTACCATAGCAGATAGAGCTTGGCAGTGCCTAGCAAAATATGCCTTAGAACCAGCCCATGAAGCCACTTTCCACGCTAGGAGCTACGGGTTTAGAACTGGACGTTCGGCACATGATGCTCATAAGTACATCTTCGACAACCTTAACTCCCATGCCAAAGGAATAGAAAAGCGAGTTATAGAACTCGATATCGAAAAATGCTTCGACCGGATTAACCACTCAACAATAATGGATGAACTCATCGCCCCCAAAGGGTTAAAGCTCGGTATCTTCCGATGCCTGAAAGCAGGAGTGAACCCAGAATTCCCCAAACAGGGTACACCACAAGGGGGAGTAGTTAGCCCACTCTTAGCTAATATCGCGCTCAACGGGATAGAAAGTATTCACAGATACAAAGCCAATGGGCGAACCAACGAACCATCAATCCGCTATGCGGACGACATGGTAATAATACTCCGCCCCGAAGATAACGCGACAGAAATACTTGAAAAAATTAGCCGATTTTTAGCAGAGCGAGGAATGAAGGTAAGCGAAAAAAAGACCAAGATAACCGCCACGACAGATGGCTTTGATTTCCTAGGCTGGAACATTAGGGTTCAGAATAACGGCAAGTTTAAATGCACTCCATCAGTGGGTAATTTTAAAGCTTTCCGTGAGAAAGTAAAAGGCATTGTCAATAACTCGAATTATGGCGCTAAGGTCAAGGCTGAAAAATTAGCTCCCTTAGTTAGAGGCTGGAGGAATTACCATCGTTTTTGCAAGATGGACGGGTCAAGGTTTTCCCTGTTCCATATCGAAACAAGAGCATATAAGGTATTCAACAAGGAATCCAAACAAAACCGCTACTCTAGCAAGAAATTACTAGATAAAGCGTTCCCATCGGTACCTTCCTCCGAAAATAAGCACATCAAAGTCAAGGGTGAGAAATCCCCTTACGATGGCGACTTCACCTACTGGAGTAAGCGTAACAGCAAGCTCTATGACGGGGAAACCTCTAAAGCTCTTACAAGGCAAAACCATAAATGTGCATCCTGTGGGCTGAATTTCACAAGTGAGGAGCGGATAAACCTGCACCATATCGACGGAAATCATGCCAATCGGAAAAAAGCGAATCTTGAAGCAATTCACGAGAGTTGCCATGATTATCTACACATGAGCAAAGGCGTAAGCCAAGAACATCGGGAGCCGGATGCGGTGAAAATCGCACGTCCGGTTCTAACTGAGAGGGGCGGGGAATAATATCCCCCCTCGACTCAACCA
>RDYZ01000184.1 GCA_004293855.1 Oscillatoriales cyanobacterium
TCGAGATTGCCAAAATCCTGACCAAAATCAAACGCCTCTGCCTGGAATGGATTATCGGCCACCTCGGGCGTTGTTGCCTGGATGTCGGAGGCCAGGACGATCGCCCGATCGAACAACTCTGAACTGGCGACGGACGAGTTATTCCCCTCCTCCGAGGCGATCGGCACAAAACCCGCACGACTCGAAGACGGTCGCTGGCGAAGTGGGTCGATTGGAGCCGCGATCGGCGTCGTCTCCCCAGGCTGTGACGTCGCCGTAATCGTCTCAGAATGCGCCGACAGAGTATCGTTTGCGTGATCAGGTGCAGGAATCGCCATCGCCATACCAGTGTCTTGAGCCATCAACCAGAGCTAGCGGGGATTGCCTCCATCCGCTCAAGGATGCTTCGAGCATATCGCACGAAAATTTTGCCGGAACCCTCCCCGCCTTTCGTTTTACCTTGACGTCGATCGAAACTTGCGACAAACTTAATACTGGTCGTAGTATCCACTACTGTTTTTAGTTAAATAACGTAAAAACACGAAGGGTCAAACCGTGCGTTCTCGTACACGCTTGATTGAGGCATTTTTGAGTTCAAAGCCTAGGTCATTTTCCTAGAAAAATGCGACTAATCTTCGCGCTGTCGAACTCCACGCCAACGCCCAGCCATCCAGACTTCACGCTTTCATCTCTAACCTAAAACTCGGGTCTCTTGCTTATGGAAACGCTAGAGTTTGTCATCTATCCAGACGGTCGTGTCCTTGAAAAAGTGACAGGGATCTCGGGAGCATCCTGCGCGGAGGTTACTGCCGCGATCGAGGCAGAGCTCGGGGTTGTCCTATCGAGTGAAAAGACCTCTGAGTTTTTTGCTCAACATCATAACGACACCACTCAAACTCGTAACACCCTGCATAGCGAGTGGTCCTAAAGCAACTCTACAACACGGACGGATCGATCCCCTGCAATCCCTTCAGTTCGTCTCGAATCGGTTAAGGTCGCGTTTCGTTGTGTATAACGTTATGGATGACTGTTTCATCCTTTAAGTTTTCCCTCCTGTCACATTTTTAAATTCTTAAAACCATCATCTCATGTCTCACTTTAGCCACATCAAAACCAAAATCCGCAACCTCAGCACCCTACAAACGGCCCTCACAACCCTTGGGTTGACTTGGAAAGCAGGCCCCGCCGATGTTCGGGGCTACCGAGGTCAGACCCATCGCGCTGATGTTGTGATCGAGCAAGACAATGGTTATGACCTTGGGTTTGCCTGGAATGGTGAATCCTATGAACTCGTGGCTGATTTGCAGTATTGGGCACAAACGGGATCGGTAGACCGTTTTATTAGCAAGATTACGCAGCAATACGCCTTTGACACCGTGATGCAAGAAACGGCGAAACAAGGTTTTCAAGTCGCCGAGCAACAGACCAATACGGATGGGTCGATTCGCCTCGTACTGCAACGTTGGGCGGCTTAACGCATCGCAGGTTCTAGACTGAAATAGGTTGAACAGAAAAGGCGTGCGGTCGTACGCCTTTTCTGTTTGAGCTTAACCGTAAGATTGTGCTAGATCGATCAAGATCTTCGTCGTTTCACTTCTGGCTTGAAGGCTGGTTTTTATTTTTGTTTTGAATGGTTAGTGTCGGTTTTTGAACCTACATTTCAGGAAGCGATCAACCAACTTATCAGTGGTTTAAACCAATCAATTGCTCGTTCGTATTTAAGCTAACAAACCCTCTGCAAAGCTGACTTTCTCCTTCCGTTGTCTCGTTATAACGTCTCTGTCCCTCTGTCTATCAGATCTGGATTGCCATGACTCAATCTGAGCGCGAATCTGAATATACGCCCGACTTTGCGAATAGCATCTCGGGCCTGGATCACCCCCCCCAGACTGTTGTCGATCGCAGTGGCTTTGAGCCAGAACTGGGCGCAGAACTTCGACATGACCTGAACGATCGCAGCGGCTTCGAGCCGGAATTAGGCGGCTTTCTGCGGCAGAAAGGGGTGTTTGTGGATGAAGTCACCTGTATTGGCTGCAAACACTGTGCGCTGACGGCGCGTAATACGTTTTACATTGAGCCGGATCTCGGGCGGGCTCGTGTTGCCAATCAAACGGGTGACTCGGAAGACATTATTCAAGAGGCGATCGACACTTGCCCGGTGAACTGCATTCATTGGGTGGACTACACCGAACTGAAGCA
>RDYZ01000240.1 GCA_004293855.1 Oscillatoriales cyanobacterium
GGGATTTAGGGTGAGGGTTAATATCCGTGCAAGAGGTCTAATGATTTTCAAGGTTCAAGGACATCTTGAGAGCGTTGAGCAGAGTCGAAACGCGATTTTCTAGTCGGCACACGCTACATCAGTCGGTCTTGTTTTTTGCTGAATCGCCTATCACGCCAACGTCTGACGCAGCAGATCGATCGCACTGTAGGCGCTCACCCGCCGCACCCACTCGCGGCCACGGGTATCGCCCAGGCGTAACTCCTGGCTTGTCGTTGTGCCATCTGGGGAGGCCAACCCGAGATACACCAGACCCACCGGCTTGTCCTCTGTGCCACCTCCCGGCCCTGCAATCCCGGTGATGCTCAATCCCCAATCGGTGCCGAGCCGATCGCGTACCCCTGCCGCCATCTGGCGTGCCACCACCTCGGAGACCGCACCCTGGGTCATGAGGTCATCACGATCGACACCCAAAACGTTAATTTTGACGGTGTTATCGTAGGATACGATCCCACCCCAAAAGTAGGCGGAACTGCCGGGAACCTCGGTCAGCAGATGGCCGAGACCGCCACCGGTGCAGGATTCCGCAACCGCCAAGGTTTGACCACGATCGCGTAATGCCTGTCCCACCACCGCAGCCAGGGTGGTGTCATCACTGCCGTAGTAGTGAGGATAGCCAAGCTGTTTCAGTTGAGCGGCGATCGGATCGATCAAGGCGCGGCCTTCGGCTTCACTGGTGGCACGGGCCGCGACGCGCAGTTTCACTTCACCGTAGTTGGCGTAGGGGGCCACGGTGGGATTTTCCGAGTTAAACAGGTCACCGACGCGCTCGGCAAGTACGGATTCGGAAATGCCCCAGAATTTCAGCATTTCACTGACCAAAACTTGATCACCCCAGCCCAGAGACTTGAGGTATGGAACCCCGGTTTGAGTCCACATGGCTCGCATTTCCGCTGGAACACCGGGAAAGGTGAGGATCGAAAGGTTATCGATCGGCTGCCAGAGAATACCGGGAGCGGTTCCGACGGGGTTGGGCAGGACGTCGGCTCCTGCGGGAATCAGTGCCTGTTTGCGGTTACTCGGGTTCATCACCCGATCGCGCTGACGGTATTTGGCTTCGATGTCGGCGATGATGTCCGGGCGTTCATGCAGGGGAGCGTTGAAATGATCGGCGATCGTGGCGATCGTCAGGTCATCGGGAGTCGGGCCCAAACCACCGGTAAAGATTAGGATCTGAGCGCCGCGCTCGATCGCAATGTCGATTGCCCGTTGGATGCGAGCCGGATTATCACCCACAACGGTTTGGTAATAGTGAGGAATCCCGAGATCAGCAAGTTCGCGGGCTAAATATTGGGCGTTGCCGTTGAGGATATCGCCCAACAGGAGTTCCGTTCCCACACAAATAATTTCCGCGCTCATTGCACTACACCAGGCCAAACCCGATCGACATACCGCCATGCAGCCTAGCGCACTTTGGGGTTGTGATCCCAGGGTTCTTCCCCTCTCCCAGGGTAAACGCAGACGTGTTTAGCTCGATCGTGTGTCAATTGATCGTCGGGCGCATGGCCATGTGCCCCTACGAATTGGGGAGCTTGGCTCCGGGATAAAACATCTCGTAAAACCAACGGTGTTTGAGCTTTAGATCATGGTCAATGCGTCCGGGGATCGGGTGGTGGCGAGGTGCGCTGAGGGTCGATCGCGTGGCGTGGCGATATTTAAACCGGTAGTAGCTGTCAGATTCGTGGGGACGCACGGTTAAATTTTGAAAATCGATCGTATGGGGTGAAACACCGAGCCAGCGATACACATCGGCCATAACCTTTTGAGGTTCCGCCATTAAATGCTCAAAAATGACGAAAAATAGACGCTCTTGCTGTATCGGCGGGCGATCTTGTACCGCACACAGGGACGTGAGGGGAGCGCCGACGACCCCTTGGGGCGAGAATAACGCCTCCGCGCGACCATAGGCGGATTGACTTGCCAGATCGTCGGGAAAATCAAGCCACACTGTTTTTTGATGTTGCGCTTCGATCGAGCCAAAAATTTGACCCAATTCACGGATACACACCACCATCCGCACCTCGGGATCGACTTCTTCCGCTAGCTCGATTTGATTCAACCAACCGCGATTTTTATCCACCACGATCGGGCAGTCGGTTTCGTCCCACCAGGCTTTGGCAAAGGCGCGGCACGATCGTTGCAAACGGGCATAGGCGCGATCGAATTCGTTGTCAAGCTGGGCAAGCAAAAAATCACTGTCACTCAGCCGCGCTCGTAACATCTGAATCGCACCGAAGAGCGCCGAACTCATGCCGTCGCTGTAAATTTCGGGATGCTCGGCGAGGAGCTGACACAGGAGGGTCGAACCCGCACGAGGCAAGCCCGTCACGCAAACTAAACGCTGTTGCATATTTGGTTGAGAGTTGCGGCTAAGAGTTACGGCCAAAAGCTATGGCTGGGATTGACAGCTCAGATTGATCAAACGGTGGGCTATTGCCCGATCGCCAACTTCACCGCACGGGGCAAAATCGCGTGTTCCTGCACCTGAACGCGGGCGTGCAGCGTTTCCGAGGTGTCATCGGGCAAAATTGGGACGGCGGCTTGCATCAGGATCGGCCCTGCGTCCACTTCGAGTGTCACCAGATGCACCGTACAGCCCGCGATTTTAACGCCAGCGGCGAGAGCTTGCTCGATCGCGCGAATACCGGGAAAGCTCGGCAGCAAACTCGGATGAATGTTAATCGCCTTATGGGGAAAGTGATCAATCAACACATTCGTCACCCGACGCATCCAGCCCGCCATCACGATCCACTCCACACCGTACTGCACCAGGGTTTGCACCACATCAAAATCAAAGGCTTCGCGGCTTTGGTACTGGCGATGGTCGATCAAGACGGCGGGAATCCCCCAGCGTTGGGCGCGGGCGGCCACGGCGGCGTCTGGGTTGTTGTAAATCACGATCGGAATTTCAGCACGAATCAGGCCATCGGCGATCGCCTGGATCAACGCCTCAAAGTTAGAACCATTCCCGGAGGCGAGAACGCCGATTTTCGCTGGGGTGGCGTTGGCGTTGGGGACGATCGCAACCTCGGGGGAGATGATGGCTGGTGATGGTAGCGGGGTTGAAGTAGACGAGATGCTCACAGGCTCGGTGATGTAAGGCGGAACAGGGTTAGGGCTGATTCTAAGGGATTAACCGCAACGATCGCGATCGGCTCCTGGTTTGCTTTAACGTGGACGCGATCGGTGCAACCTCGAGCAACCGGCACACTAATTCGAGCTGCATTCGCTAGGATCAACTTGCGATCGCCTTAACCTTAACCATGCTAGACCTTCACAGCCACACCACCAAAGGCCGCAAAAAAACCTAGCCTGCAAGCAACTTTAAACCCGTTGTTTCGATTCGGACACCATCAGTACGCCCGAATCTTCGTCATGAGAATAGCGCCCAGAAAAAAGGCAAGCTGAACGGTGACGATGCTTGGCCCCGAGGGTAAATCAAACAATGCAGACACGAGCATTCCGACAACGGCACTGAACGCACCCAGTCCTGCGGATAGCCCAATGTAGTGGGTGAATCTGCGGCTGAGTAGGCGGGCAGCACAGGCTGGAATGACAACAAAGGCACTGATCAACAAAACTCCGATCGCCTTAATCGAAATCCCGACAACCAAGGACAGTAGCACGATAAAGGTAGTACGTTGAACCGAGGCGGAAACACCCCGAGCGATGGCCATGGGTTCATTGAGAGTCAGCAGAATTTGCGATCGGAGCGTTAAACCAATAAAGGCCACACAGGTCAGGAGGAGTAAAGCGCTGAAAACCAAGTCCGTACCTTGCACGGCCAGAATATCGCCAAAGAGCAAATTGGTAATACCGCCTCGATAGCCCTCCCGAAAACTGAGCAAAATCACACCAATGGCTAGGGAGGAGGAGTAGATAACGTTGAGCAAAGCATCTGTCCAAAGATGCGTGTGTTCCAAGAAATAGGTCACACAGAGCGCAAACAGAACCGCAAAGGGCAGTAGACCCCAAGTTGGATCGAAGCCTAATAAAAAACCAAGGCTAATCCCCAACAGGGCCGAATGTCCGAGGGCATCACTAAAGAACGAAAGCTGGCGAAGAATCACAAAGCTCCCCAAAAGTCCTCCCATTAACCCTGTCAATACACCACCCATTAAGGCTCGTTGCATGAAGGGTAACTGGAACAATTCGAGGACGCGCGTGAATTCAGCTTGGAGCGTCAACATAACGGGTCGATGGAGCGAACTGAACAGGAATGGTGATAACGGACAAATTCCGACCCGTAAGCTCGTGCAAGGTTTTCGGGCGTGAGTGCATGGTCGGGAATGCCTTGACACAACAGGGTGCGATTCAGGCAAAGAACCCGATCGCAACTACGACGCACCATTTCTAAATCGTGGGAGATTTGTAAAATGGCCCATCCTTGCTCTTGCTTGAGCGTATACAGCCAGCGATAAAAGTCCGATTCGCTGCGGGCATCTAAGCCTGTGGGCGCTTCGTCGAGGATGAGTAAACGGCGTGGACGCACCAAACAGTAAGCCAGTAGCACCCGTTTGGTCTCTCCTCCAGATAACCGACTGACGGGACGATCACGTAAATGCCACGCTTCAACCTGGCTTAAGGCTTGTTGTATAGCCCGATCTCGTGCGCGTCGCCCGGTCCAAGGTAGTTGTGGCCTGAGCCGATCCCAACCCAGCCCCACCAGTTCCGAGGCCGAAATCGGAATGCGACGGTCAAGTAAAAAGTTTTGCGGTAAGTAAGCGATGTCTTGTCGCACCTTGATCGGTAACCGACCGCGAGGAGAAAGGGGCTGCCCCAAGAGAAAAACGTCTCCCGCTTGGCGTGGCAAAATGCCAAGTAGGGCTTGAATCAAGGTGCTTTTGCCCGCCCCATTTGGCCCAACGATTGCGGTGTCTGTTCCTGGCTCTAACGTAAAAGACACATCTTGCACGACCACATGGGTGTCACGGCGAACCGTTAAGCCTTCAACGCTTACGAGCGTCTCATGCGGAACCGGATTCTCGATCGTCCCCACGGCTGCGGATTTCACTACCATCGACTAACATCCTGAAGCCAGAACTGTTCGGGTGCGATCGTCGCGAAATTTGGTAGCCAAACCGGTGATCTCGCCTGATTTGGGGTCTCAAAACTAGCCACCAAATTTTTGGTGTTCTGGCGCATGATTTTTAAATAGTAGTCGGGGTTTATCGCGTCAGGTGCTCCGGTTTCGCCGGGATCAAAGACGCTGACACGAATGTTGAGGTCGTTGGCGATCGATGTAAACGACTCTTGACCCGCTTGAGGTTCGGTCATAATCGTACTTAACCCCTCGGCTTGCACCGTTTCCATAACCTGCTTCACCGCCTCGGGCGAAGGATTTTCCTCAGGGATACCCACTAGAATTTCAGCGTTTAGTCCATAGCTCTCCGCAAAGTAGGGAGCAAAGTCATGGAATACGACGAACGTTTGACCAAGAAAGGGGGCGAGTTGAGCTGTAATTTCAGCATCCAGCGTTGTTAAATCGGCAATGAAAGCCGCCGCATTGGCGGTGTACTCCGATTTGCCTTCGGGATCGGCGGCGATTAACCCATCCCGGATATTTTCCACTTGCTGGATCGCTCGTTTAGGATCAAGCCAAATATGGGGGTTGAACTCACCATGATCGTGGCCGTGCTCAGTACTGGCATGGTCTTCGCCTTTTGTTTTGTTGTGATCGGGTTCTGCGTGCTCTTCGGCATGATCTTCGGTGGTGAGTGTCGGAACCCCTTCGCTAGAATCGATGATGAGAAGGTCAGGATTGGCTGCATTTTCAATGGTGTCATCGAGAAAAACTTCCATCTCTAGACCATTTTTCACCAGAACATCTGCCTCCGTAATGGCTTGAGCATCACTGGGTTTAGCTTGATAGTCGTGAGGGCCGACGTTGGTGGGCAATAGTTGGGTGACGATCGCCCGATCGCCCGCGACCGCAGTAGTGAACTGTGTCATGGGTAAAAACGTCGTCACAACTCGTAGTGTTTCCTCCGAATTATCGGACGGTGTAGTCACCTCCGATTCTGGGGTCGCGGCTTCAGGTGGAGTGGTCGTGGTGTTACACCCACTGAGACCCAACGCGATAGTCCCGACCACAACGCCGACCAATTGCCCGGATAAAACCCGGCGTAAACCATTCAAATTAGCCATTAGCCAAATCCTTGTCCTGTTGTTGTTTGAGTCCAGACCAATACTTCACCTTGTCCCCCTCCAGCGGCGAGCGTCTTCCCTTGGGGTTGCCACGCAAGGCAGGAGAAACCGGTCGGTGCGCCCTCGAAGAGCTGCGTCAGGCGGCTAGCTTTGCGCCAAAGACAGAGCCAGCCATCGTCCGCTGCCGAGGCGAGCTGTAATGATTGGGGCTGAAAGGCGATCGCCCGGACACTGCCTTGATGGAGATCCAGCACTTGGGCATCCCAGCCAATCGAGGGGTCACAATCTTTCGTCCAAACCACCACACCTTCGCCGCAGATCGACGCGAGGAGAGGCGCACTGATCGATTGGTGAGGTTCAGACCAAGCGAGCTGCCGAACTTTTCCTGGAAATCCCCGCATTTGCCAGGGGAAAGGGTTGCCATCTTGCCACACCATCACGGAACGATCATTATTCCCCGAGGCGAGGTAGTGACCATCGGGCGACCAGGCGATCGCTTCACTCGCACCTCCGAGCTGCTGTACCATCGGCGCTTCTTCCCAAGCGTGACGCCACCAGGTTTTGATGCTCTGATTGCCACTCGCAGCGAGGCGATCGCCACTGGGGTGCCACGCCAAGTCGAGCACGGAGGACGACTCAAAGTTCAAGTCCGCGATCGCGGATTGTTGGGTGGCGCTCCATACTTGAACATGACGCCCAAACCCGTAGGCCAGCTCGGGATGGTGTGGATTCCATTGCAGGCGATCGATCCAGATGTGGGACTGATCCAAGGCCAGGATTTGGGTGGGGGCATGACCATCTAAGCGCCAAACCAACACCGCCCCAGCTTGTCCACCGGCGGCAAGAAATACACCATCACCCGACACCGCAAGCGCATCGATCGAGGTTCCCTGTGCGGCCTGTAAAACTGTTACCGTTTTTGTTTTTTCCACACACTGCACCACCTCCCCAGCCGCTGAACTCACGGCGAACCATGTCCCATCCGGCGACCAGGCGATCGCGGTGATGTAATCCGAGAGCGCCGTGTACCACTGGAACTCAAGTAAATCCCGATCTTTGGTTTTGGACGCCATTTAACCCTACTTATCAAATAACAATGTCAAACAACAATGCGAAGCTACAAAAATAAGTGGACTAGGAAAATGGAAGTTACATAAGCCGTGTAACTCAACCATCCTAGTTACAGGCAAGCTAGAAGCTTGTGCTACGCATAGTTTCGATTAATTCGCTTGGCCGACTTATGACGATTCTCAGAATAGTTAAACTTAAATATTTTGTTCAACCAAACAGGCGCGAAGGCTGTCGGCCAAATTCATTTGTTCTAGATTTCGACCAATAAAAACCAGCTCATTGGTACGCGATTCATCCGGCTTCCAGGGGCGATCCTGACAGCCATCAAACAGCATGTGAACCCCCTGGAAGACGAAGCGACAGTCTTCGCCTGCCAGATTGAGGATGCCTTTCATCCGAAAAATATCTGGCCCACGATCGCGCAATAGTTCGCCCAGCCACGCATTGAGCTTGTCTCCGTCTAGTTCACCGGCCTCGACCAAGGCCAGAGATCCGACGGTTTCGTCATGCTCGTGAGCCGTCTCGTTTAAAAAATCAGGGTCGATTTGTAGTGCATGATTCAAATCAAACGCATTCACTCCGAGGATCGTCGCCGTTTCGATTTGAGCGTCACGAGTCCGAAAAATCTTGGCGATCGCGTTCATCCCTCGAATACGCCGCTCCAGTGCTTCTAACTCAACCTCTGTTACTAAATCGATTTTGTTGAGCAGGATTACATCAGCAAACGCGATTTGTTCGATCGCTTCTTCCGCTTCCCAGTGTTGCCAAATATGACGAGCATCCACCACGGTGATCACGGCATCAAGCCGAACCTGATTTCGGACTTCATCATCGACAAAAAACGTTTGAATCACAGGCGCTGGATCGGCGAGTCCCGTCGTTTCAATAATGAGGCGATCGAACTTATCCCGTCGCTTCATCAGATGATTAATGATGCGAATTAGATCCCCCCGCACGGTGCAGCAAATGCAGCCATTATTCATCTCGAAAATTTCTTCATCTACATCGATCACAAGCTGGTTATCAATGCCCACAGCCCCGAACTCATTCATGATGACTGCGATCTTTTGACCGTGTTCGTCCGTCAGGATGCGGTTCAGGAGCGTTGTTTTTCCCGAACCCAGGTAGCCCGTCAGGACTGTTACAGGCACAGTTTTCCGTTCAGTGACAGCCATAGATAACCTTGAACCAGCTTTACGCAGTGACGTTAAGTAGAATGATAATCATTATCATTATAGGCTAAAGCGACGTAATACAACCCCCGATGTTGCTGGGTGATGTTGAAGACCCGTGTTGGTGCAGACATAATGATCAATGATTGCTGAATGATTTCTGATGTCTTGGGCACGAGTTCGAGGGCTGTAACTTCGCTTAAGGCCTAAGACTCAAGGTCTGCTGCGATTCCTGTTTTCCTTTCTTCCTCTTTACCCATGCTGGACCTTCACAGTCACACCACCTACTCCGACGGAACCCTGACCCCCCAGCAGCTCGTGGAAACCGTCGCCCCAGCGGGCATCCGTGCCCTAGCAATTTCCGACCACGATACGATCGCGGGCTGGGAGGAGGCGATCGCGGCGGGTGATGCGGTCGGGGTCGAAATCGTCCCGGCGGTGGAGCTGAGTACGGTGTATAACGGGCGATCGCTGCATATTCTTGGGTTTTACCCCGATCGTGACCAGATTGAAGCCCCCCTCCGCGATCTGCGTGACGGACGACACCAACGCGCCCAGGAGATGATCGATCGGCTCGCAGCCTTGGGCTATCCGCTGACCCTGCCGGAATTCGGCGCAGGCATCGCCCCGAGCCGTCCCCATATCGCCAGCGCGATGGTGGCCGCTGGCTACGTGCGCGACAACCAGGAAGCCTTTGCTCGCTTTTTAGGGGACGACGGCCCCGTCTATGTGGACTATCCGAAATTTTCTGCCGTTGAGGGGATCGCGCTGATTCGCGACTGTGGCGGCGTTCCCGTCTGGGCGCATCCGTATCTGTTTCGCGGGGGCTTGGTGGATGAGGTTTTCCCGGAACTGCATCACGCGGGTTTAATGGGCTTAGAAGTTCATCACCCCCACCAGGGTCGCAAGCAAACCGCCCATTTAGCTCAACTTTGCCAAGATCACGACCTGATCGCGACGAGTGGTACGGATTACCACGGGCCTGCCCCTGGACAACCGGCGCACTACCTCGCTCCGAAGGCGATCGGGCTTGATGTTCTCGATCGTCTCAAACCGGCGCGGATCTCGTGAACTGCGATCCCCGATACGACTCTGATCGCCTAGGTGCGGTCTTCCGCCCTGCCCGTCGTCACAAACTCGTTACAATCTTTACAATTGGTAACATACCGTTTGGAACTGCCCATGTCCGTTGACCTCGCCCACGTTTCTGCCCAGCTTGAGAACGAAGACGCCAAAGTTCGGCTGCTTGCTTTGGTTTCCCTGCGGGATGTTCCGGCTCAAGATGCCGTACCGCTGATCAAAAAAGTGCTGAAAGATGAGCATGTGCCGTTACGATCGATGGCGGTATTTTCCCTGGGGATTAAGCAAACCGAGGAATGCTACGACATTTTGATCGATATTCTGCAAAATGAGCCCGATTATGGGATTCGAGCCGATGCCGCCGGAGCCTTGGGCTATCTCAATGATCCCCGTGCTTTTGAACCGTTGGTGCGAGCGTTTCATGAGGAAACGGACTGGCTTGTGCGGTTTAGTGCGGCGGTTTCGTTAGGAAATTTAGGTAACCCGGAGGCGTTTAATGTGTTGATGAAAGCGCTGGATGCGCCGGAGGTGGTGTTACAACAGGCGGCGATCGCGGCGTTGGGAGAAATTGGCGCGATCGATTCGGTGGATAAAATTTTGACGTTTGCCCAGGCGGAAGATTGGCTCGTGCGTCAGCGTTTGGCCGAGGCTCTCGGTAAGCTCGACACGCCCAAAAGCCGATCGGCGCTAAACTATCTCGCCAAAGATGCCCATCATCAAGTCTCCCAAGCGGCACGCCTGTCAATCGAAGCCCTGGCGATGAGTGATCCTGCCTAATCGCGTCGTCAGCGGCGCTCGCGGCGCTCCGGCACGATTTCACCGTCGATCGCGATCGCGTCGGCTTCGTCATCGAGCCAGGGTTGACGGCGTTTGAGCGGTACGATCGCCGTTAGATCAGGGAGCGGTTCAAGTTCGGGGTCGATGGTTTCAAGCTGGCTTTCGTCGAGCGGGCGGGTGGAACGGTCAGCAAAGGCGATCGCCTCGGACATGTCCGGCATTGGCTCGATTTCCGGTTCAACGATTTCCGGTTCGCTGGTTT
>RDYZ01000241.1 GCA_004293855.1 Oscillatoriales cyanobacterium
GCCCTATTGCGTCCTGCTGTTTGATGAGGTCGAGAAGGCACACCCGGATGTGTTTAACGTGTTGCTGCAAGTGCTGGACGATGGCCGCGTCACCGACTCCCAGGGGCGCACCGTCGATTTTTGCAACACGGTTATTATCATGACCAGCAATATCGGCTCGCAGTACATTTTGGATGTGGCCGGAGACGACACCCAGTATGAGGAAATGTCGCGCAAGGTGTTCGACGCCCTGCGATCGCACTTTCGCCCGGAATTCCTCAACCGCGTGGATGAAATTACGCTGTTCCACGCCCTCGGTAAGGACGAGCTACGCCAAATTGTCGGCATTCAGTTTCAGCGGATCGTCCGTCTCTTGGCGGATCAAAAAATTGCGATCGAACTCAGCGAAGCGGCGCAAACCTACATCGCCGATGTGGGTTACGACCCGGTGTACGGAGCGCGTCCCCTGAAACGGGCGATCCAGCGGGAGCTAGAAAACCCGATCGCCACCAAGTTACTCGAACTCGCCTTTATTGAAGGCGACACGATTTGGGTGGATTGTCGTGACGATCAACTGGTGTTTGAGAAAAAACAGGCCGTAGATCACCCCGACGCCCTTGAACCGTCTGAGGCGTCGCCCCCAGAGGACACCACACCGATCGTTGAGGATTCCCAGGAAAGCGACGATCCAGACCGGGCGCGGGATCATTGGCCCGAGGTGTCCGCAACCGTCGAGCCGATCGAGCCAGCACCACCGATCACGTCTCCGCTTGAACCCGAGACGATCAACCATCAAACCGTCAATGCAGTTCCAGAGGTGACGATCGAAGCGGTCACGATCGAGGCCGCTGAAGTTGCCGAAATTGCGGAGATTCTCGAACCGGATCAGGCCATGCCGGAGGAGCGATCGGCTGAGGTGTTGGATGAATTGTCGGATGAATTTTTCGATGAGTTTTCGGATGAATTGCCAGAGGAAGCAGGCGAACCGGACGCGATCGCCGTGGATGCAGCACCACTAGCCGAACCGGATGTTTCCCCGGAAACGATCGATGCAGCGGGCTTGGAAATGGACGATCGTGAGCTAAATTACGAGCGAGAGCCGGAGTTGATTTCAGCGTTTGAGCCACCCGCTGCCGCGATCGAAGAGGAGCCGATCGTCACCGTCCTAGATGGGGAGGAACCGCCTTATTTTGAGCCGGAAATTGATCCGATAATTGAGACCGATATCGCTCCTGATGATGAATTTGCGGAATTTGAAGCAACACCGGTTCTTCCTCGATCGGCCATTGCGACCCCAGTTTCAACAGAGGTTGTGACGGCGATCGGTTCTCCCCCAACACGCAGCGCTGTAGCGGAGGATGAGGATTGGGATTTTTAGCCCAAAATTGGCGGGACGATTAACCGTGCCGCCAATTTTGGGCCATGTTCGCGCGAGTTAAAGAGGGTCATCACACCAGCGTGATGGCCTGGGTGCAGACGGTGGCGAAGCTTCTGCCGAATATCTATGACCCAGAACAGACGGCAGCAGTCGGCCAGTGTGACGAGCTTTGATGAGCTTTAAATTTGAGGCTCTAGAGCTGATGAAGCTGCCATTCTCCTTCTTGGTCAACCAGCACACGCTGAAAATTGGGATGACAGCTTGCGGTGCTGAGAATATGGGTCGCCTGAAAAGATTGAGCGATCGCAATGAGATCCGATTCATTCAACTGACAATAAGGTTCATCCAAGCGATCAAGATTCGGGCGACGCGACACATCCCCAACGAGTAATTTAAACCGTTTACCCCATTCTTGAATTCCCCAATCCGTGTACGGAAAACTTTTGAAATCAAAGACCACAGATTTTTTAGACAAGGCTCGGAAGCTATAACGAGACGGTGGAATTAAAACCAACGAGTCATTCGGGATCGCATCCTGAAGTCGCAAGCTCAGAATATCCACATCCTCTGAATATTCTTTGACGATCGGTAGCTGTTCATTAAAAATAAACTGGAATTTTTGCGGTAATAATTGTTGATTGATACCGAGCCCCATAACTATCAGGCTAAGAGTTAGCGTGACTGGTATGATCGCGTTTATTTGAGCCGCAGAATAGCGTTTCAAGACAGTCCATGAATTAACTGATTGCCACCATGGCAACAGTACAGCAATCAGTAATAACCCATTAAAAACAACAGATTTGAGAAGGTTAGCATCATCTGAAACTTCAACTTGGTACTGATCTATCGCAAGGATAGCAATTAAGAAGTAAGAAATAAGTTGGCTGACCCGTTGCGGGATGTTGTTTCGTCGTTCAAGGATGACTAGCACGCCAATCACAATTACCAAAACATAGCCCGAGGCTAAACAGGGTGCAGCAGCCGTCGCGATCGCCAAAACATAGCGTCGAGCCTGGAATAACTCCGTCGCCAGACAGCTAATGCCAATCAATAAGGCTAAGGCGAGAAAGGGGGTGGTTCGTCCGAGTTGCAACTTGACAATGAGTTCGTTGGGATAAATTTCCACAAAGATATACGTGAGAAGCAACGACAGAAATGAACCCGCGACGATCGTTAAGAGGGCGTTGCGATCGTGTGGCTTAAGCTGTTGCGTATTGCACAAACACAGGAGACCTCCTAAGGTAAAGCACAGAAATTCACCCACATGCCAATAGGAAGGCAAAATATGATGGGGGTGGCGAATTGTGGCATAGAGATGAATAAATTCTGCCGAACTAAGCTGAACTTTGGAGAGTAGACTATTCAGGGTTAAGGGAACATATACTACGGCGATAAAACTAGAAAAAATCCCGAGTGGTAACCCAATCGAAACCATCGCTCGCTTTAGGGTTTGGTTTCGTAGTGTTTCCCAGAGCAAAATAGGCAGTACTAAAAGCCCTGGCAGTAATCCGACTAAGAACTGTAGCAATACCGCCAAACCAAAACAAAAATAACTTTTAATCCACGATCGTGCTAGGGCAAAATAAACACCCCAGATGGTAATACTCATGGAGAAAATGGCGGGGATTGGTTCTGTGCGAAAAAGATCAACCTCGCTTAGGGTTACATTGATACCTCGAAGGCACAGCAGCACCGCAATTCCCGCCGCAAGCCGAGATTCACTCATCCTTCGGGTTAATTGATACACACCAAACACAAAGCTAGTGAAGGCTAGGCTGTAACACAGAAAGTAGGCGATCGGTAAGCTCTGGGTAATGCGGCTAACAAGAACGATCGCATGATCAAAGAAGAAGCGAACACCGGGTTCTAGCTGAGCTTGGACGTAGAAGTCTCGAAGATAAAGATTGGGGTCAAGTTTGGCATAGATTGATGGTAGTTCGACTAAGTTATTTTCGGACGGAAATTGATAGCCATAGGCGAAGAGACTAACGATCGAGGTGATCAGTAGTAGGCCAGTCTCTTGAATAGTGATATTTTTTTCTGTTAGCACATTCAGTTCAGTTTTTTGATTGATTGGATCAAGATTTTGCGCTCACATTGCCAGAAACTTTTTGGGTAATCCTGGACATTTCGGAAACTTCTACTTTGTAGGCTAGATTTGGTGTGATTTACTTTGTTAAAAGTATCAAAAAAGCAGTATTCTTTTAAAGAAGACTGCAAGTAGGAAACATAGACATGATCAATCAATCCAATGTGAATATCGCCTAGACAAGTCTAGGATTTAGGTTCAAGTCGCAACCAAGTGTTGCGGTTCTGAACCTGCATTGCAGTCGGAGACTCGATGGCTTTAACGCGGTAGGCGATGGGTTGGGAATCGTCGAGGGTGATGGAAAGTTCGACGAGTTCATCGTGATGAAATAGGGTGACATCGATCGTCTCGCCGCTGCGATAATTCTTGAGTTGCTCGTTGAAGGTTTTGGCGGTCACACGGTAACCATTGAGGGCGATCAACTCATCGTTTGGATCGATGCCTGCGATTTGTGCGGGGGAACCCGTCGCGACAAATTGGACAAGGGCACGGTTGTACGGGTCCTCAGCGATACGTACCCCGAAATAGGGAACATCGGCGAGTTTGGGTTGGAGGGTGAGGCCAAAGGGTTCAAGGTAGTCTTGGAGTGGCAATTCCTCGGTGCTGTGAAGGTAGCAATGGAAGAAACTACTAAGATCACACTGAGCGATCGCCTCGCATTCGGTAAACAGATCTTCGGGGGTGTAGCCGATTTCATGGCGGCCAAATTTCTCCCACAGGGCGCGGAGGAGATCATTCAGCGATCGTTGATTTTGGGATTCCAGGCGAATTTTAAGATCGAGCAGTAGCGCGACCATCATGCCTTTGGTGTAGTAGGAAATTTGGGAGTTATCGCTATTACTGTCGCGGCGATAGAGCTTAATCCAGGCATCCCAACTGGATTCGCTGAGGGGCTGAACCAACCGTCCGGGGGTTAGGAGATAGCCGGTAATATCTTTGCTGAGGCTGGTTAGGAAGCTGTCAAAATTGTAGACACCCGCCCAGAGGGGAACGAGGAGATCGTAATAGCAGGTGACGCCTTCACAAAACCACAGGGAGGGGGTGTAGTTTTCCTGGTCGTAGTCGAAGCGTTCGAGGGCTTTAGGACGAAGGCGTTTGACGTTCCACAGGTGAAAGAATTCGTGGGCGACGAGTTGTATGAAGCGGCGATACTGATCCCGATCGCGCAGCCCCAAGGGTGGATAACTGAGGACGCAGGAGTCTTTATGTTCGAGGCCACCGTAGTGATTGCTAGCCCGGTGGAGGAGAAACAGGTAGCGATCGTAGGGCAATTCGCCGTCAAACAATGCTGCTTCGCATTCAATAATTTTGATCGTGTCGGCGACAATTTGATCAAAGTCACCGTTGCCATTGCCCCAGATGGCATAACGATGGGGCTTGCCGATCGCCTCAAATTCGAGGGTGTGGTGGATGCCGATTTCGATCGGGCTGTCGATTAGGGTGTCGAAGTCGGGGGCGAGGAGGCGAAAGCGACGGGTTGGATCAGTAGCGTGATCTGGAGCCTCTGGGGCCTCTAGCGGTAGCAAGGTCGTGGCTAATGCCCAAGCCGGATCGGGGGGGATAACCTCCAGGGCGATCGGCAGGTGTTCAAGACCTGGAATCCGGAAAAAGGTGGCAGCACCGACGATAAAACCGTGGGTGCGATCGAGGTGGTTGGTACGAACGGTCAGATCATTGGCGAACAGGCGATAGTGAATGGTGAGGCTCGATCGTTGTTGGCTCTCGGGGGTGTGGACGCGCCAGTGATTTTTCGATCGTTTTTCACTCACCAGTGCAAACCCATCGGCTCCAAAAGCTTGGAAATCCTGGAGGTGTTTGGCATACTCGCGCACCAGATAGGAACCGGGCGTCCAAACGGGGAGTTTGAGATCAAGGGTGTCCTGATCCCAATGGTCGATCGTGAGGGTGAGATCGAACAGATGATTGGTCGGTTCGGGCATGGCAATGCGATAGCCGATCCGAGGTTGGGAACCATCGATTGAGGGGAGGTTGGGAGCCGAGATCGCCTGGGTCATAGATACTGCTCTGTGAGTTGGCTGGGTTGGGTGCTAAAACGAGCGCTCATCAGAAGTTTAAGGGTTAGCTCGACGTTCAAGCATAGCGCAGTCGTTGGCCGACACCGCTGGAGGGTATACGTTTACTCTGGATGAGGAGTCAGCCTTGCTCGTTCAGGGTTGGTGATTTCGCCCTCACGTTGATTCAGCCATTTTTTAGAAGCTTAGACGCCGCTATGCCGAATTCCAACCCCTATGACTGGATCGATCGTGCCCTAAACGCCATTCATCAGGCCAAATGGTATCGCCAGGAAACGACGTTTGATGGTGCACCTGGAGCCACGATCGAGCATGAGGGTCGATCGCTACTCAACTTTGCCAGTAATGACTATTTGGGTCTGGCTGCCGATCCGCGTGTGCGACAGGCCGCGATCGCCGCGATCGAAGCGCACGGAACGGGCAGCACCGGATCACGCCTACTCAGTGGCGATCGCCCCATCCATCGCCAACTGGAACGTGCGATCGCCGATTTAAAACAAACCGATGATGCGATCGTCTTCAGCTCCGGCTATCTGGCAAATATTGGCACGTTAGTCGCGATCGTCGGTCGTCGCGATCTGGTGCTGGGCGATCGTTATAACCATTCCTGTTTGCGGCTGGGGGTGGCCGCAGCAGGGGCGACCCTGATGGACTATGAACACGCCGATCCGCTCGATTTAGCCTACCTGCTCGATCGCCATCGTGCGGATTTTCGTCGCCTCGTGATCGCGACCGATAGCGTCTTTAGTATGGATGGTGATCTGTGTCCCTTACCGCAAATTTTGGAGCTTGCGGAACTGTACGGGGGCATGGTTCTGGAGCTGATCCAGATGGGAACCCTGAGTAAAGCGTTGGGCAGTTTGGGGGGGTATGTGGCAGGATCGGCCAAACTCATCGACTTTTTGCGCAACCGTGCGCCCAGTTGGATTTACACCACGGCGCTGTCGCCTGCGGATACGGGGGCCGCGTTGGCGGCGATCGAGATTGTCCGCTCAGAGCCGGAACGCCGTGTGCAGTTACGGGAAAATGTGGCCTATGTGCGGGCTGCGATCGCGCAGCTCACCGCCGCCGTACCGGGTCGCTTTCGTTTGCTGCCGTCGGATTCGCCGATTTTGTGCCTGGAAGTTGCCAATGTGGCGACGGTGTTACGCGATGGTCAAGCGTTACGTGATCGGGGTATTTTCGTCTCCGCTGTGCGTCCGCCCACGGTTCCGACCAGTCGTTTACGGCTCACCGTAATGGCAACCCACGATCGATCGCAGCTCGATCAGCTCATCGCCGCCCTTGGGGACATTGCCGCCTTTTGAAGCCTGTAACCAAAACCCGAAACCCCATCGACGCGGGGTGGAGGTTGAGCCGCCAATGCTCCACCGTTGCAGACAGCAGTTAACCCACCGTCTTACCCGCAGGCTTCATCTGAGGCATCGGAACATCAAGTGAAATCGGCGTATTCTGCTGCGCCGATCGGCGCAACGCATCGGCCACCTCAAGGGCGTAAAGGCTCTGTTCCGGCTGCATATAGAGCGGTACACCCTTCAGCAAGGTCGCCGTTACCATTTCCGTATCCCGTGCAAACATACCGCGCCGCGTCCCGATCGGCAGTTCGCAGCGCTCATCATTACGAATCAACCAACCCTGATTCGGCTCCAGATCCAGCGCTCCGCGATCGCCCAACACGTCAAATTGATTTTGCATTGTCCAAACCCGATCGCCTTTGCCATAGATCAGATCGGCAGTCACACCATTCTGAAATTCCAGAACCCCGCGACAGAGACAGCTTGTGTAGTAGTCCTCCGCCGCAAAACTCGGGCTAGGATCGTCGCGATCAACCTGCGGCCAATAGCGCACCGAGGCCGAAACCCGATCCACCGCTCCGAACAGGTCAATCATCCGCATCACCCGCGACAACGCCCCCACAAAGGGAAAACCGAACTCCGCCCCATGGTAACTCCAGCGACGGGGGGCGGGATGCTTCGGCAGGAGCGTGACATAGCGGGCATAGTACGGTTTGCCGACACTGGGCAGATGATCCACCGCCGTACGGTGTAGACCACCCAGGAGTTCGATGTGTTCAACATGGAGCAGCCGATCGCGCGATCGGGCCAACGCCAGCAAATCACAAGCCGTTGCCGGGTCGATCGCCAACGGATACTCCACGACCGTATGTTTATCGTGAGTCAGGCTTGCGTGTACCTGTTCAGCATGGTCTGACGGAATCGTACAGACCGCAATCACGTCGATATCGTCACGCTCAAGCAGCGATCGCCAATGATCCAGTGGAACCGGTAAAACCTCAGGCCCACACCGAACCCCGTCGATGACCGTTTGGCAAAATGTCGCCGTCCGTTCGGGATGACGCCCCGCCACCGCGACCAATTGCGCGTTGGGATCGCGGACGATCGCCTCAGCCCGTCGCGTAGCTGCAAAGCCTGTCCCAATCAATCCCCAACGAATTTGCGTCATCCTGTGATCTCTCACCTCGCGAGTCGCACAATGTACCGGTGCATCCCTACCGCAAACAGCCTACTAGCGATCGCGTCCCTCTGCATTAATGCTCACCCGGATCGGGCCAGAGTACAGCCAGATTAAACCCAAATATGGGGCTGAGCTTGAAGCATCCGCTCAAGCTTGAACATTTGACGATCGGCATTCTGTGCCAGGGAACAGGTTTCTGACGGCAATTCCACACTTGACAAAGTGGCCCCGTATCAGAGCCATTAGCAAGACCGGATCAACGATAAGTAAATCCAGATTAAATCAGTATTATTTATAATTAATTTTGTCGATTTTTTATCGATTTTGGGGGTTGCATCCTTTGATTTTTCCCGTACTATCAGAGAGCAAAAGCAGCCTTTGCCCTTCGATTGGCGTCAGCTTGTCGTCAACCAACGCATTAGGTATCTTTATATAACGAGAGGAAATGACATGAGCGAAACATACAAAGTAACCCTGGTCAGCGAAGCTGAAGGTCTGAACGTTACGATCGACGTGCCTGAAGATACGTACATTCTCGATGCGGCTGAAGAGCAAGGCGTTGATCTTCCCTACTCCTGCCGTGCCGGTGCATGTTCGACCTGTGCTGGTAAAATCACCAGCGGCAGCGTTGATCAATCGGATCAATCCTTCCTGGATGACGACCAAATCGAAGCAGGCTTCGTTCTCACCTGTGTTGCGTATCCGACCTCGGACTGCACCATTGAAACCCACAAAGAAGAAGACCTGTACTAGATCAGAGTTGATCCTACAGAATCTGAATTCTCGCGATTTGAATACTCACTCTGGATTGTACGGCCTGACTGCATGACAGACAGGTTACTGTTTTGCAAATTTAGAGTGAAAAAACACCCGCCCTACAAACTAGGATGGGTGTTTTTTTATGCGAACGATGGGGGAGAGGTGATTAATAAATAATCCCCAATGTATCCACACCACCCTGGCGTGGTGGGGGATTGAGGTCGGGAGAACGAATCTTGCAAAATTTGCTCTCCCAACCGGAGGTGATTTCGAGGATTTTAAAGTGGGATCAGCTCAGGGTAATTGGACAAGAGTTGCTCATCCGTTAGCCGATCGCCCAGTTGGGCTGGTGCAAAGTGCACTTGAACCGCGCGGAGGCGTTCTTGATAATGCAGGGTTGCTAAGGCTTTGAGGCCATCGGTTAGGGCATCGAGATCGGCGAGATCGGTTTCGATCGCCGGAACTTCACCTTCCGTCGCGATGGTCAACGAAACCAGGACATTTTCGGTGACTGGTACTGTCAACGGCTCGTCAACGGATTGGGAGTCTCCGGGGCCAAAGTTGCCCTGGTAGCGTTGTGCGGAATCCGCGAACAGTTCGTTCACGTAATCGCCCGCTTCGCCCTCATCCCAAAACACATCCCCCTCATTACAGGCGGATTGCCAGTAGGGTTGTAGATCGATTAATTGGCTGACGATCGTTTCGAGTTGTTCGCCCAGGATGTTGAGATCCCCCTCCTGCTCGATCGCGATTCGCGCGGCTTGATTGAGGGTTCCCAGCAGGGGGGCGACCTCCGTCCCCCGCAAGCTGACAACAATGCGACAAACGACAAAGCGCGTTTTGCCGGTCATACGATTCAAGCGATCTCCAAGGCTGCTCATTGGCCGTAACTCCAAAAGGATAGGAATTCGCGAAGGAACCCCAGGGCTCTACTCTTCCGCATTGACCAAGGGACGATCGGCGTGGGCATCGACCATGCCCGGAAAGGCGACACGTTGCACCTGGGGACGGAATCCAAGCCAGCGGCTCGATAGCTCCGCGAATTGCGATGGTACACCACTCACATAAAACTGGGTGGCTTGCCGTGGATTGGTGGCCCGTAAACCCAAGAGATCCAGCTCTCGGGTGGTGGCACGCACTAAATGAGCAGCGGGATCGATTAGGGTAACCCGATCGCCCACGATCGGTCGAATGACCTCAGCTAAGTGTGGATAGTGGGTGCAGCCGTAGACCAAAGTATCGATGTTGTGATCGATCAAAGGTTCGAGGTATTCGCGAGCTGTGGCGATCGTGCTGGCATCTTGGATGCGATTGCCTTCGACGATCGGGACAAACTGGGGGCAACCCACCTCCCACACTTCCACGCCCGGATTAATTTCGCGCATCGCATCACCATAGGCGCCACTCTTGGCGGTGGCGGGAGTGGAAATCACACCGATCCGCTGACCCGCTTTGACGGCAGCCCGTGCGCCCGGAAAAATCAAACCGAGGATCGGAAAATCGTATTCGGCACGAACTCGATCCAGTGCCAGAGCAGAGCTAGTGTTGCAGGCCATCAGCGCCATTTTGACGCCATGATCGGCCATCCAATCCAAGATATCACGGACAAAATCAGTGATTTCTGAGGCTGTGCGCGTGCCGTAGGGCAAGCGAGCCGTGTCACCGAAATATAAAACCGATTCGTTCGGCAAGGCACGATCAAACTCACGCAGGACGGTAAGGCCGCCGACGCCGCTGTCGAAGATGCCGATCGGTTGATGGTTGGAGGTCATTCGCAATCATGAGGGCTAAGGGTGGCGTGTGCGAGGGAGAGCGAGACTCACTCTCGCAATCGTAGCAACGCGCATCCATACTGTCGAAGCGAAGGACGGAGGGAACGATCGCGTTAGAAGGCGAGAGTTGCTATCACCCCAGTCTAGGGGCCACAGTATGGACCGGGGCAATAGCGTTCAATATACTCAAGAATGCCACGGGCGATTCCACGTGCCAGGGTTTCCTGATAGTCAGGGTCGCGTAGGCGTGGTGCATCTTGATCGCCGGTCACAAAACCCAGCTCAACCAAGACGGAAGGCATATCGGTGTAGCGCAGCACATAAAATCGTGCCGTACGAACGCCTCGATCGTTGCTCCCCGTGGCGTCGATCAAACTCTCGTGAATGGTTTCCGCGAGATAGTTGCCCGATTCGTAGTAGTACGTTTCAAGACCGTTAACATCCGGACGACTCATGCTAATAGCATTGGCGTGGATGCTGACAAACAGGTTCGCCGGGATGCGATTGGCTAAATCCACACGCGGGTCAAGATCGAGGTCATAGTCACCGGTACGGGTCAACACGGGGTCAACACCGCTTTCTCGCAATAACTCCGCCACACGATTGGAAACCGGATCGACAATCTGCACCTCATTCAGCCCCCCAATTCCCACCGCGCCGGGGTCGGGGCCACCATGACCTGGATCGATCACGACGATAATTTTATCGCCCGAGACGTCTGGCAAATTATCAATCGACGGCCAGTTAAAGGAACCGTTTGGATTCGCCGCTGTGCCGACCCCATCGGAATTGTTCACACCGTAGGGCTGCAATTCCACCGCGAGCATCTGGGTACTGGGTTCATTCACCCCCCGAACCGAGACCTGGGGCGACGGCATGACGTAAATGGTGACATTGCCGTAGGCGTCCTGTTCCGCCTTCACCCATTGGATCGCGTCGCTGCCACTGGTATCCGGAAGGGTGACATTGGGACCAAAGCGGGCATTGGGAATGGTGATCGCGTAGGCCAGACTGGATCGATCCCAATAGGTGTCGTACTCCTCAACCTGACGATCGGTGCGAATCAGGACACGATTACCATCGGTGGTGAGTTCGATGTATTCCACCGTGACCGGTGATGCTTGGGCCTGAAGATCGATCGCCTCCGTCTCGGTCGCCCTTGGGTGAACGGGATTACTTGAGGCTAGGTCGATCGCAACGTCTGGATCGGGAGAACCATTATCGAGCGGAATCGATGCGATCGTAGTTCCGCTCGCTGGGTTTCGTTCCAACGGCGCAGCATGAGCGACACTCCAGGCTGACACAGGCAGGTAAACCCCTGCCAGCGCAGCAACGAACGATGCAATAAGTTTCACAGTCATATCTCCTGTGATTGTCGCCTCTTCAAGGGGAATAGCGGACAATCAGACGTTTCCGTCGGGCTGAAGGTAAATCGGGATGGTTACGTACCAGCACCGCCTGAGGACGAGGGCGAGAGTTCTGGCAGCGAAACAGACCAGGTCAGAGTTTGCCTGAAACGTCTGACATTGGACTGGGATGAAAAATAGCACGATCGCGCCAGGGATCGGCAATGGATCGACGATCGATCCGGAATTGATGCACGCCGATCCTAGGACGAAGCCCCGAGCCCTTGGGTTTCGATCCAGTGCAAAACCAGTGAATTAAAGATTTCCGGACATTCGTCGTGGGGACAGTGTCCCGCAGGGGCGATCTCGTGTAATGTCAGCCGATCGCTATACTGGGCAAACGATGCCGGACGGGCCAGCCGTGGAGGTACTAACCGATCGTCCCGGCCCCACACCAGCAACAGGGGAACTTGCGATCGCTGAAGAATCGCCGCCAGATCTGGGCAATAATCCGGCTGGGAGGCTTGGCGAACCAACGCCGTCAAGGCTCGTACTGCATCGCGATCGTAGGCCGGATCGGAAAAGACCGAGACCAGCTCCGGTGTCACCGCCTCGGGGTTGGCATAGGCCAGCTTGGCTACGGCAGATAATCGTTTAGGGTCGCGTAGGTAAGTCAGAATTGGTTGCAATAACCAACGCTGACCGACCGAACCCTCGATCGCCGCGACCACACGGCGCAACGGCAGAGGAATCGCTCGGGTGCGGAGGGACGGATCGGGCAACGTCACCAACACCACACCCCGCACCCAAGCCGGAAATTGATCGAGCGTCGCTAAACTCACCAACGACCCGATCGAATGACCCACCACGATCGCCGCCCGTCCCACAACCTCCCGCAAAAAATCCCCCACCATCTCCGCCCAGAGCGTCATCGAATAGGGTGCATAGGCTTTCTGAGAAGCCCCAAACCCCGGTAGATCGATCGCATAACAGCAATACTGTTGAGACCAGGGAGCCAGGTTATGACGCCAATGGCCGATCCCCGCACCAAACCCGTGAATACACAGCATCGCTGGACGAGGCGTTTGCTGAGGTGGCGTCGTATCCACAAACCCATAGCGAATGCGCCAACCACGCCACACCCAATCCCGCTGGGTATAGGGAGTCCGGGACGAGAGAGCAGCCGGTGAAGCGGATGAAGCGGGCATAGGCGCAGGGCGATCGGTACATCTCGAAACATTCAGGATACGAAAAAACCAGGATGATCCGCCATCACCGTGTCCGGATGCGGTCTGCGATCGTGGACGTAAACCCCACGCCACATCAGCCTCTCAGCATTCGAGGGAGACTTGATCGCCCGAAAATACGTCCGTAGAAAACGAGAATTCCCTCAAATAGGTGACACGCTTACGAAAGATTGCGAGTAAGATAGCAATAAACGTGCTGTGCGTCAGTACTGCGGTGATTTAGATCGCGTCCCGCAGCGCTCACCCATAAAGCCAATTTCTCATAAAGCATATATGCCTGTAATCCGAAACAGAAGACGACAACAGAACCTACCCCAAATTAATGAGCGAATTCGATATCCGACTATTCGCGTCATTGGCACAGAAGGCGAACAACTCGGCATTATGCTTCCAGCGGAAGCACTTGAAATCGCCGAAGAAAAAGACCTCGATCTCGTCCTCGTGAGTGACAAGGCCGATCCTCCTGTTTGCCGCATTATGGATTACGGCAAATTCAAGTTTGAGGAAGAGAAGAAGAAGAAAGAAGCGAAGAAAAAGCAGCATTCTTCCGAACTAAAGGAAGTCAAAATGCGCTACAAAATCGAGGAACACGATTACAATGTGCGCCTTAAGCACGCCATTCGTTTCATCAAAGCTGGTGACAAAGTGAAGGCAACGGTGATGTTTCGGGGTCGTGAGATCCAGCATACCGACCTCGCGGCGCGTTTACTTCAGCGTCTCGCGACAGATCTCAATGAAATTGCAGATTTGCAACAGCGTCCTAAACGCGAAGGCCGTAGCATGACGATGCTGCTCTCCCCGAAAAAGGGGATTGCCGGTAGTGATGACAAATAACAATGACTCGTCGCGCTGCGTGCATTGATGTGTACTCGTGTGGTCTGCTGGTTCGCTTGTCCGATGAGGCGTCGATCGTCAGACCAATGATTGACATGTGTCAACAGGATGGCCGCTGGCTAGACGGTATTTGATACCTCTCATTTTCGATCTTTGAAATAACAACGATGCAAAAAGGCTCTGAATTCTTCGGAGCCTTTTTGATGTGGAGAGGGGGACGGGGTTTTAATGCGCTGTGGTGGCGATCGCCGCAAGACCGTAGACCGAAAAACCAGCCGATCGCAAAGCGGTTGCGCCTGCCCGAGCGGTCGCGCCAGTGGTGAAAATATCATCGATTAGTAGAATCTGGCGATCGAGCCGCTGAAGCTCCGCCTGGGCTGCCCCAAGTTGCAAGGCTTGGTCTAGTTCCCGCTGACGCGCCTCGGGGGAAAGCTGAAATAGGGCTTGGGTAGGGCGCACACGCTGTAATCCCTGGGCAACCAGTGGTAAGCCGGTCACCTGACAAAAATGTTGGGCGATGATTTCGGCTTGATCAAACCCACGATCGCGCCGTTTCTGGGCGTGCATCGGTAACGGAACGACGGCGATCAGGGGATGTTTCCGGCGTCCGGTTTGGGCTGGTTGTTGCCACATCTGCCCGAGACATTCCCCGAGATAGGCAGCAACTTGGGGGCGATTGTTATATTTCATGGTCGCGATCGCTTGCTTTAGCTCGTTGCGATACTCGCCCCACACCCAGACGGGCAGCGCTAGACGTTGCAAGCGGTCACGGTTACGGTGTTGCAGCCGATCGAGGTTCCGTTGACAGCGATCGCAGATCGGTGTGAGGCTGTCACGCCGACAGAGATTGCATTCCGATTTAAATAGCAGATTGAGCAGCGATCGCCAACCAAACACACCCAACACTCCGTTTTCTACGATGTATCACTGGATCTGCTTGATCATATCGAGGGTTGAGGCAATGGCGTGCCCTCAGTTGATCGGAGTTCTGCATCGAAGACTGGCATCGCAGCGGCATTCTGCTTCAGATAGATGAGGCAAGACACCAACGCGATGCCGCATGGATCGTTCTAGCTAGCGTGACGATCGCCGCCACGATCGCGACGTCGCAGCATGACGCTCGCAGTCACCGCCAGACCCAGCACCGATGCCGGTTCCGGCACATCAGCCGCTGGCTCGTCCGGGATGGTTGTTGCTTTGGCAGTGAAGCTGAAATCTTGGTAGTCGCGATCGCCTGCACCCGCCTGATCCTCAAACGCCACACGGCTACCGTCGCCAGTATAGGGATTGGAAGATTGGAAATCGAACGCCAGATCAAAACGTGTACCGTCGGTACCCTCGGAACCAAACGAGCCAAACACCGCCTGTTGCTGATTCTTCAGATTCAGGGCACTGGTCGAAAACACGGTGGTGCTGCTACTCGTCAAACCAAACGTGTAGGCTTGTCCCGCTGACAACAACGCGGAGGTCGTACACAGGCCATTTTCTCCCGCTAAAACGGTGTTGCCACAGGTTCCTAACCAGCCGTTCGCAGAGGAATTATCGGAGCCTTTGACCTCCGCAAATAGGTCTTGCACCCAAGTTGCGATCCCGTCATCGACGCTGAACAGCGCCAGTTTGGACATATATTTGCCGTGGCTTTCATTAAACGTGAGATCCAGGCGCGTATCTTGTCCAAACAGCAGGCCATCCGTACCAAACTCGAATGCAGAGGCCGATTGAGCAACATTCAAGCTCAGAGCCGTAGACGCAAAACCCAGAAGTAAAGCCAGTGTAGAACGCATAATGATGTTGATGTGGTGGGACGTGAAAGTGTGAAACGCGGAATAGCCGAGCCCTATTTCGGGTTCCGGGGCTATCCCTACAATCCATCGCCTGAAGCCACTACGATTTACGTCTCATCCCTTCGCTTCACACAAACTTTGAACAACACACGGATTGAGTACGGACCCGTTGATGAAATCCATACATCGGCTACGTGTAACCACGGGCGTAACTATGGGTGTCAGGACTTACACACTGACCGGCTAAAACCATGCAATACCGTGGGCGCATTGCCATAACGTCCCTACGAGTTTCGATAGTTTGCGTAAGTCCTGAGTGTGAATGATCGAGACGATCGCAGATCCCCCACATCTTCACCGGGTCGCCAAGATTACAATCAATCAAATTATTGCTAAACAAGCATATAATTATTTGAGAAACAGAAACGGGGCATCCGCTATGATATTTCGTCAGTTATTTGATCTCGCCACCTGGACCTACACCTATCTGATCGGCGATCGTCAGAGTGGTCAAGCGGTGCTGGTTGATCCGGTGCTCGAACAGGCCGATCGCGATTTAGCGCTGATCGACGAACTTGGGTTGCAGCTTGTCTATAGCCTGGAAACCCATGTTCACGCCGACCATATCACCAGTGGTGGTTTACTACGCGAGCGGACGGGCTGCACGTCCATCGTGCCGCTGAGTGCCAATGTGGCCTGTGCGGATCGGCAGATTCGCGATGGTGAAACGATCGCCATTGGTGAGACGACGATCGTGGCGATCGAGACCCACGGCCATACCGATAGTCATATGGCCTTTCTGGTGAACCAAACCCATTTATTGACCGGGGATTCTCTCTTTATCCGGGGCTGTGGCCGGACGGATTTTCAGAGCGGCAATCCCGGCACGTTATACGATTGCGTGACCACACGACTGTTCACCTTGCCGGATGAAACCCTGGTCTATCCGGGTCATGATTATCGCGGCCATAGCGTTTCAACGATCGGCGAAGAGAAGCAATATAATCCGCGCTTTGTCGGCAAGGATCGCGCCGCCTTTATCGATATGAATGCGCTGGATCTGCCCAATCCGCAAAAAATTATGGAAGCCGTACCCGCAAACGAACGCTGCGGCCAGAAGTCTGTATAAGTCCGGCGGGTTAGGACTGACACCTCAACCGGCTAGAGCCCCGCGATACCGTGGACGCATTGCCATGACGCTCCTATGAATTGCAACGCGGTGTGTACGTTCTGAGTGTGTCAGTTCTGTTCTGCCCTGTTCCCCCCAACCCGTTCGCGGTCATCACGATTCATGTTCAGATTTATCCTCGGCCATGTGCTTG